>CAIUKU010000227.1 GCA_903899825.1 uncultured Bacteroidales bacterium
TATACTTTATCGGACAAACCAAATGATACAATAACAAACTTTTATTATGTCGCTTAAAAATATGCTCATTCATTTTGCAAATATACCAAATTTGCCCACACACACCCCGAGGCAAAGCCTCGAGGAATTCTTTAGATTAAATTAAGTATAAAGAAAGATTTATTGTTATATTTTAATTAAAAACATCAAATCATCGGATTTTTTTGTTTTGAAGACTGACAATATAGTCAGCTGATGCGAAATGCTGATTTAAAAAGAAATTAAACAACTACAAATCATATCTATATCAATTCGCAAATAGTTGGGTTTGCAAAATATATATGTTTTATTTATGTTTTGATATTTTTTTAGGGGCGGAAGATGATTTTCCAAGTAAATTTTGCCTTCCGTCCTTGATTTTTTTTATTTTTCCCCTTTATTCAATATACACTCATCTATTTCCTTCAAAAGCATTTCAATTTCAAAAGGCTTCGTCAGATAATTTTTTGCACCTGCATCCATAAATTTTTGAATTTGCTTCGGCATCGCATCAGCACTAACAATAATAACGGGTATTTTGCTTGTTTTTTCATTCGTCTGCAAAAGTTCAAGCACTTCAGCTCCATTAATATCAGGCAAATTAATATCTAACAATATTAAATCGGGATTGTATTCCAACGCCAGATTTACAGTTTCACTTCCAATTATATTAGAAATTAAACGAATTCCCGGACGCTCATTAAGTAAAATCTGTTCTACCAGTTCAATATTTGATTTATTGTCTTCAATATATAAAATAGTTGAAGAAATTTGTTTAATCGATAATTTTTGATCGGATTTATTGAGCTGATTTTTATTTACATCAAATTGACTTTCGCATTGAGGTAATTCAATCCAAAATGTACTTCCTTCACCTTTTGTGCTATAAACGCCAATCTTTCCACCCATAGCATCCATTATTTTTTTAACAATGGTAAGACCAAGTCCGGTACCTTCAGTTTCAGTTTTTTCGGCACCCATCCTTTCAAAAGGAAGAAAAAGATGTTCGATGTTTTCAGCACTTATGCCCTTTCCATTATCGCTAATCGAAATTCTAAGCCAGTTGATACCATTGTAATCTTTAGCTTTCTGTTCGATACTAACAACAATATTGCCTTTTTCGGTATTATATTTCACCGCATTATTAATTAAATTAAGCAATACCTGTTTCAAGCGTTGTATATCAGCTTTAACAAAAAGCTGGTTATCCGGCGAATCAATCAAAGTTGCAATTAAATTCAGCTTAGATAAATTTGGTTGAACGATATCGATAAGTTCCAGAATAATTCCTTTGGGTTGAACAGCTTCCAGACTAAGAGATATTTTTCCTGCTTCAATGCTGGAGATATCAAGTACTTCATTAATCAAATCCAGCAAATGCCTTCCGCTATTTAAAATATGATTAACTGCTTTTTTGTGTGAAGTTTCAAGCACACCCATATCCATCAGCTGAGCAAATCCAAGTATCGAATTCATAGGCGTTCTGAGCTCATGACTCATACGTGAAAGAAATTCACTTTTGGCATGATTTGCTTTTTCAGCTTCGCTCCGAGCTCTATTAATTTCGGTAATAGCCTGTTTACTTTCGGTTATATCCCTAAAAGACCATATCCTGCCAAAAGCTTTTCCGTCTTCTCCTTTCACTGGGGCTGAATATCTGTCCAATATTATTCCGTTGATGAGTTCAATCTCATCACGGCTGACTTCTTCATCATGTTCATAAAGATACATTACTTTTTTAAGAAAATCATCGGGGTATTTACATAAACCAACAACATATTTTAATAATGCAGCCTAAGAACATGACAAAAATTTACAATACTGATTAATTTTGTTTATATCATTAGAAAACAAAGCATTTGCAAGATAAGTTAATCCATATTTAAATAGACTATGTGCTTTTCTTCCATGTTTTTTAATCTTGATTGGGCAAATCTCATTCATAAAAATTCCTACTTTATAAGCCCATACAAAAGCAACGATTACAAGAGCAAAAAGCTTATTTATTCTTTCAATATCTGTTAAATGAGTGTCTTCAATATTGAATCCACTTGATTTGAGTGCTTTAAATGCAGTTTCTATTTGCCAACGTTCTTTGTAAAGCGATTGAGCTTCATTTGGTTTATTGAATGAAACAATAATCTGTAGTTCTGGTACCCCTTTTTTGTTTTTGACTTTTGAAGCAGATAAATAACATTGCTGACCATTTACATAAACAATTCTTTTATAAAAATCAAATTGGTTGATATTTATGTGATTAAACAACCATGATGCTTTAACACGATGACCATTATGGGGAATATTAACCCAAAAATTCTCACGAATACGAATGTGGTATCTGATTTTATTCTGATTAAGATAAGCAAACCAAATATCACCAACAAACTCTCTGTCGCCTAATAAACAATCAATACTATCAATGCCAAATAAGGCAATGAAACGTTCCATGATTTCAATACGTTCACTGGTTGATGAATTGCCAAATTTGGGCATCAACTTAAACAATATAGGAAATGCAACACCCTGATAAACAATAGCAATAACTAAAATATTGATATTTGCTGTTCCAAACTTCCAATTAGTTCTATCCATTGCTAAACGGTAGGGTGGTTTATGTGGCAATAAAGCAAATACTAAACGTGCTATTATATTAACATCCAATATATAACCAGCCATAAAACGTTGAATTCTGCGTAATGAAGAATCAACTTTAACATCAGAATCAAAACTTACAGCTAGTTTTTCAAAACATACAGTTTGAACCTTGCAAAGGGCACATAAAAATAAGCCAAAGAACTTTATTCGAGCTAAATTCATTTTATCCCCGAAAATTGGTACTAATGTATCTAATAAAATGTTACTTTTGTTATCAAATCTGGTGTTCATGTACCTTAGTGTTAGATGTGGTAATTTATCATCTAAGGTACTGAATGTCAGACTCATATACAAGTTTTTACAGTATATTTATCAACAAAGTTATGAACATACTTTATTGATATTCAGCACTATTTATTTTTTGTCATGTACTAAGTAATGCAGCATCATTTTCATCTTCCAGAATATATAAAGGGACATTAAATATTTCAATAGTTCTATTATTAATTAAAATGCGTTTTTGATTTCTATCGATAACCAATATACCATCAAGCGTAGCATTTTTTTGTGCTTCAAGCATAGCCATTTTCGATTGCAACGTCTCTTCTACTTGCTTTCTTTTGGTGATATCAACAAAAGTAACAACAGCACCTTCTATTATTTCGTTAAAAAATATTGGGTACGACCAATATTCAGCAGGAAAAGAAGTGCCATCTGCCCGCCATAAGACTTCATCGTCTACATGCGTACCTTTGCCCTCTATAAAAGCTTTAAAAATCCTGCAATCATGTACATCAAAACTACTCCCATCTGCATGTGTATGATGTATCAAGTCATGCATATTCTTCCCTAATAATTGTTCTGAACTTTTATAGCCCAGCAATTTATGACAAGCCGAATTTGAAAAAATACAATTTCCGTTCATATCCAGTCCGTATATTGCCTCAGCAGTGGAATTAATTAAAATTTTAAAACGTTCTTCTCTTTCTTTGATCTCTATGGTTAACTTATCTGCAATCTGTTGCGCCCTTTGCCTGGTAGTGTATAATGATAAAGATAAAGAATACAATAATAAACTAATAAAAATACAGGCAGCAAAAAATAAAATAACTTCCAGGTGTGTATTATTATAAGTTTTATTTGATTTTGTAAAAAGTAATATCCATTTTTTACCGTTAAACTCTATCGGTATTTTGATAGTTAAGTCAGTAGCATCATTGTTATTAATTGAATCATTTTTCTGAGAATCAAGTAATATGGATTTAGTAGAAATACTATCATCAAATATCTGTAAATGAATACGTTCTTTATCCAACAGATCCCAGCGACCTAAAATCCCTTGCATTAAATCATTCATACGGTAAGGACTGTAAACCCAACCTTTGATAGCTAGTCGACGTTGTTCAATTGTATTCACAGGCATACCATTACAATAAACAGGCACATACATCAAAGTGCCAATCTGAACATCTTTATTAGATTCCTGCACTAAAACTACTTTTCCAGTCAGCATTGCAATATCTTCATCTCTGGATTTTTCCATGGCAGTTCTTCTGGTTTTATCAGAAAACATGTCGTAACCGAAAGCCTTTAAGTTTCTTCCTGAAAAAGGTTCAAGATAAATGATAGAGGTATATAATTCCCTATCACCTGCAGGTTTTATGGTATAATCAGGGAAGCCTTGTTTACGGATATAATCAATATGATGCTGAAGCTGATTTTTATGTATAATCACAGCATAACCCAGACCTTGAATTCCCGGCAAGTTTTTTTCAATTTTAGATTTTTCATTAAAAACTTTCCAATCATCACGAGTAACGCTATCAGAAGCTGCAAAAAAAGCAGAACCGGTTCTTAAGAGTTGGGCATGAGCATGAAGCCGAATTGATATTTTATTTGAAATATCATTACAGATTGAGGTAAATTCTACTTTAAGCTGTATCGATACCTGACGATGAATGTAAAATGCTACAACAAAGCTAACAATAAGCCCTGTTATTAAAATCAGAATTGCTTTTCTACGGTTTTTTCTGTTAATATCAGAAAGAGAGAACAGATATTTTAAGTTGTTTATTTTCATGTATTATTATTTTTATAATTATTTAATTGTCACATGGAATACGCCATATAATATCATTCTCGGTTTGTATGAATATTATACTTATGGCTATTTCATATTATAATTACTGCTTAGATTAAAACTTATAAATTATTTAGCATACCGAAACCATAGAATGATTATTTTCTTGCTATTTCTATTTTTTATTAACTATCCATTTATCCACTACTTCCAAAAATATATTTACATCCAGAGGTTTACACAAATACTCTTTGCTTCCGGCTTTCTTTAACTGATCTATCTGATGAGGCATGGCATCTGCACTGATAATCACTACCGGAATATTTCTGGTTCTTTCATCATTTTGCAAGAGTTTTAAAACTTCCTTGCCATGAATATCAGGCAAATTGAGATCCAACAGAATAAATGCAGGCTTATTTACTATCGCCAGTTCAAGGGCCTTTTTCCCGTTTTTATTCGCAATCAGACAAATAGCTGGACGATGAGAAGTAAGTATTTGATTTACCAATTCAATATTTGACTCATTGTCTTCGATATACAAAATACAGTTCTTTTTTTCTGAACTTTTCACTTTCGTATTGATTAGATTTTCATTTTGAGATGTTAATTCTCTAATAGCATCGATTAGTTCAGATTGTAGTTTTTCTTTCTCTTCACTTTGTAACAGCATTTCTAAATTTGCTATTATCAATTCAGCGGCTCGTTTAGCTTTTTCATCATTCAGTATGTCAATAGTTTTATAAGCAAGAAGCAGTTCTGCAGCCTGTTTTACATCCTCTTTATTTTTAAGAAGAAGATCTTCGTTTGCAATCAATAATTCTGCTGCCAGTTTTGCTTTTTCAACTTTTTGCAACCCTATTTCATTATTAGCCTGCTTGAGTGCTGATGTCTGATCCACAATTTCCTGACTCTGCAATTCAATTTCTTTTTTTGCTATTCCTAAGGCAGTTGTCAGTTTGTTTTTTTCAAGATTATGCTTTTGGGCTTCAAATGAACTTTTATTAATGGGTAATTCAATCCAGAAACAACTGCCTTCATTTGGAATACTCTCTATACCAATATTTCCTTTCATGGCATCCATAAGCTTTTTCACAACCGCCAGTCCCAGACCTGTACCCTCAGTTTCGGTTTTTTCAGCACCCATTCTTTCGAAAGGTAAAAATATTTTATTCAGGTTTTCCGAAGAAATCCCTATACCTTTATCTGTTATTGATATTCTGAGATTTGAAATACCAAAATTTGTTGAAGGTAGTTCTTTGCATTCTATATTAACAGAACCTCCTTTTTTATTATATTTAATAGCATTGTTCAACAAATTGAGCAACACCTGCTTTAATCGTTGCGTGTCAGTATATACACTATCAAGATTATTCAAATTATCTGAAAACAGAATTCTAATTCCTTTGCTTTCGGCAATTGGGTGAATAATATCCAAACATTCAGCTATATGAGCTTTAATCGGAATATTTTCAAACTGAAGAGAGAGATAACCTGCTTCAATACGTGAAATATCCAGCACTTCATTGATCATATCCAATAAATGTTTACCACTTTGTAAGATATGATGGACTCCTTTTTTTTGTTTTACATCCAACTGGCCCATTTCCAGTAATTGTGCAAAACCGAGTATTGAATTCATAGGGGTTCTAAGTTCATGACTCATACGTGAAAGAAATTCACTTTTAGCAAGATTGGCTTTCTCCGCTTCATCTCTTGCTTCAATGATTTTTTCTTCCGCCACTTTACGTTTTGTTGTATCATGGTAATTAAGCAATACACCATTGATAACCGGATCATTTACAAGATTGGTTGCCGTTAATTCTATTGGTTTATAACTACCATCTTTGCATTTGTATCTGTATTCAACTGTTTTCGAAAAATTATCTGTTTGAAGAAGATGATAAAATTCTGTTTGAATTCGTTCCATATCATCGGGATAAATGGTTAACCATCCATCAGTACCTATCAGGTCTTCTGGTTTCCAGCCAAAATATCTTTCTATATTCGGGCTCTTGTATTTCATTACCCCATCAGCACCCATTATGCCAATAACATCCGATATGTTGGATATCATTGTACTATATCTGATTTCGCTTTCCAATATGGCTTGTTCTGCTTTTTTGCGTTCGGTAAGATCCATATTTGTACCGGTTACCCGAATTGCTTTTCCATCCGAATCTCTTGAAATAAAACCACGGGAAAGAACCGGAATATAATAACCATTCTTATGTAACAACCTGAATTCGGCTTCATAACTTTCTGTATTGCTATTTAAAGCATTACTTAAAATAGTGTTAGTATATTCAATATCA
>CAIUKU010000228.1 GCA_903899825.1 uncultured Bacteroidales bacterium
CAAAACGAATGCAGTATCAACCCCTTGAACAAAATTTGAATTGTTTGAAAACATAAAATAAGTTTTTATCTGAATGAATAATCAATAAAAGTAATAAGAACAATTACAATAAATAGTACAAAAACCATACTGACCAGGATTTTGAGCAGTAAACTTTCGTATTTTAAATGCATGAAGTAGGAGAGTACCAAATAACTTTTAAATCCGGCAATTAATAAGGCTACAGTAACGGTAAATGCAGCCAGATTGAAAGAAGTAATTTCAATGGTAATGAAAGTACAAAGTAATAGAATTAATAATATTCTTATCAGTACTTTATATTCTGTAATATGTGAAGTGTTGTGTTCCATGTTATTTTTTTTTACTATGAAATTAAATACAAAAGCGGGAATAGGAATATCCAGATTAAATCAACAAGATGCCAGTATAAAGCACCGTTTTCTAGGAAAACAAATTTATCATGCTTAATGCTTCCTTTATTTACTTTAACATAACATATAATAAGAAGAACCATGCCTACAACAATATGAAGTGCATGTAAACCTGTCATGAAGAAATATATACTAAAGTATAAATGATGACCTCTTTCTAATAGCTGCATTAATTCTGAACCAGGATACAAACCATGTTCGAACTTATGACCCCATTCAAAATATTTATTAACCAAAAAGAGCAATGCCATTAACAATGTTACTCCAATAAGTGTTAAAGTAAGTTTTTTATTCTTTTTTTGAATAGCAGTTATAGCCATAGCAATGGTCATACTACTAAAAAGGAGAACAACAGTATTAATTACACCAATTGTTACACTTAATTCCAGACTGCTTTCGTGGAAATTAGCCGGATATTGAGCCCTGAAAATTGAATAAACCAGAAATAAACCTCCAAATAAAAGGAGTTCAGTAAAAATAAAGAGCCACATCCCTAATTTGGATGCTTCATCGTCTCTGTGTTCTTCTATATGTGTATTGTGTTCACTCATATTTTTTAATTTTTAGTTGTAATCATACGGATTTTCCTTTACTACAGGAGCAGTATCAAAATTTTCCAGGGAAGGTGGAGAAGGAATCTGCCATTCCAATGTAGAACCTTTCCATGGATTTGCAGGAGCTTTTGCACCTTTTCTTACACCCATTACCAGGTTATAAATCATAAGAATAATTGCAGAAACCAAAATTACGCCTCCAATAGTTGATAGTATCTGAGCCCATTGAAATTTTGGGAAATAATCAAAATATCTTCTTGGCATTCCTTGAATTCCAATAATAAACTGAGGAAAATACAAGAGATTAAATCCAATGAATAAAGATACTGCCGAAATATTTGCACGTTTAAAATTATACATTTTACCATACATTTTGGGTAGCCAATAATGGATGGCTGCAAAAAAGGCAAATCCCATACCACCAAAAATAATATAATGAAAGTGAGCAACAATAAAAGAAGTATCATGAACCTGAATATCAGTAGCAACAGAACCCAGTATCAATCCGGTAAGACCACCAATCATAAAAAGGAATATAAATGCAAGTGCAAATATAAAAGGAGGTTTCATGTCAATGGAGCCTTTATACATAGTTGAAATCCAGTTAAAAACCTTAATAGCACTGGGCACAGCAACTATAAATGTTAACAAAGAAAAGAACCATCTCGCCTGTTCGCTCATTCCTGAGGTGTACATGTGATGCCCCCAAACAAGAAACCCAACACCTGCTATAGCAAGACTTGACAATGCAATGGCTTTATAGCCATATACTCTTTTCTGGCAGAAAGTTGGTATAATTTCAGTAATTACACCCATAGCAGGCAATATCATAATATAAACAGCAGGATGTGAATAAATCCAGAATAAATGTTGAAAGAGAACGGGATCTCCACCCAGATCAGGGTTGAAGAAACCAATACCGAATAATCTTTCAGCAATGAGCATTATTAAAGTGATCCCAACAACTGGAGTAGCAAGTAATTGAATCCATGCTGTAGCATAAATTGACCAGGGGAATAAAGGCATGTTAAAGAACTTCATACCTGGAGCTCTCATCCGATGAACTGTTACAATAAAATTCAAACCTGTTAAAATTGATGAAAACCCGAGAATAAAAGCTGCAGTTGTAGCAATAATAACACTGGTTCCTGTTGTAGTACTATAAGGTGCATAAAAAGTCCAGCCGGTATCCGGAGGGCCACTTTTTAATAACTGAGAAGCAACCGCTAAAATACTTCCAAACATAAATAACCACCAGGAAAAATTATTTAATTTTGGGAAAGATACATCTTTTGCTCCAATAAGTATTGGTAGGAAAAAATTCCCAAATACTGCTGAAAGCCCAGGTATTACAACCATAAATATCATTATAATACCATGAACGGTAAATAATCCATTGTATACCTGAGGTTTCATTATAGTTTCACCGGGAGCAATTAATTCAAACCGCATTAATAAGCCCAGTATTGCTCCTACTAAGAAAAATGCTGCAATTGCATACATGTACAGAAATGCAATTCTTTTGTGATCTGTAGCAAATATCCATGCAAAAATACCCTTGTATTTCCCTTGATGCTCAAGAAAACTTATATGTTCATTATTGTTCATTTTTTTTATTTTTTTATTTTTCTTTTTATAAATAAGAATACAATTAAAGTAATTAAAAAGAATATTATAATAGACGCACTGATTTTTAAAACATCCAATGTGAAATGCTTGTTTTCAGGATCATAACTGTAACATATCTGCATCAACCGCTGAATGGTTGGTCGTGACTGACCTTTATTGGCTTCAATAATTGCCATTTTGAAATCTATAGGCAGAAAATTAATTCCATATAAGTATCTGCATATCTTTCCCTGGGGACTGATTGAAATAATGGCAGAGGGATGAATAAAATCCAGTCCTACAGCTTTGGTTTTAAATCCTGCAGCATCCGTAATTTTGAATATTGTTAAACTGTCTGTTGTTAAGAATATCCATCCATCTCCTTTACCTTTTGTATATTTTTCTACAAACCTTTCTTTCTTTAGTTTAGCCTTTTCAGGGGTATCCCTGAAATTAAAACTAATGGTAATTACCTGATAATCTTTACCCAACACCAGATTGGTTTTTTTCATTACATCGCCTACACCATCTAATAAAGGACTGCATAATCCCGGGCAATCAAAATAAACAAATGAAAGAATTGTTGGCTTATTGATTAATTCTTTTAAAGTGACAGTTTGGTTGTTGTCGTTTACAAATTTCAGATCCAAAGGAAGTGTTTCATCCAGATGTTCAAAAATACCAACTTCAGGAGGTTGTTCATTCTGAGACTGAGAATTAAAAGCAATTGCTACTAAGAAAACAAAAGCGATAAGAATAATTTTTTTCATATGTTTATATTTTTTATTTATCAGTATTTCAACAATTTGATTTAACTTAAACCTATGAAGTTATTAAAACCTCATAGGTATTCTGGAATAATCATTCTCTTCTGTTTTGCTTTAAGTGAGATGAATGTTTCATCTGAGAAATTATTAATTTATTTTTTTGTGAAAATTATGACTTTTCACCTAATTTTTTAATCTTCAACAAGTTCATAACAATTAACAGTAAGAAGAAACCTACTCCTAAAACTATTGTTGTATAGGTAATTATAATCCACCAGGG
>CAIUKU010000229.1 GCA_903899825.1 uncultured Bacteroidales bacterium
CTTAAGGTTAAAATTTCTACATAATTTTATATATTTTTTTTTATAATCAACGAAATATAAATAAAAAGGCTGTCCTTTTGAGACAGCCTTTTTAGAAATCATAAAATGATGATTATAAACTAAATGCTTTTTTAATCGCTTCAACAAAATCTAAATTTTCCCAGGCAAAGAAATCAACTGCTTTAAAATAATGTTCTTTCCCTTCAATTTTTTTAGTTTTTGTATCTTTATCTTTATAAAAAACTTCTACTTCTTTTTTTACATAATCCCTACCAAAATGACCGTAACTGGCAGTGGCATGGAAAATTGGATTTTTCAATCCAAATCGTTTTACAATAGCATAAGGACGCATGTCGAAAATAGCATTGATTTTTTCGGCAATAGCACCATCACTTAATTTTTTTCCGGCTTTGTCTTTGACTTTAGATGTACCATATGTATTAACATATAAACCAACAGGTTGTGCAACTCCGATAGCATAAGCCACCTGCACCAATACTTCATCGGCTACACCGGCAGCTACCAGATTTTTGGCGATATGTCGCGTTGCATAAGCTGCAGAACGATCTACTTTTGAAGAATCTTTACCGGAAAATGCACCACCTCCATGGGCTCCTTTACCACCATAGGTATCAACGATGATTTTACGCCCTGTTAATCCTGTATCGCCATGAGGACCACCAATAACAAATTTACCGGTAGGATTTACAAATAGTTTAAAATCTCCTTTCAGCATTTTTTTAACTTCAGCAGTTAAAGTTGATACCTTTGCAACCCTGGGTATGAGTATTTCCAAAACATCTTTTTTGATGCATTCCAACATGTTTTTTTCAGTATCAAAGTCATCATGCTGTGTTGAAATTACAATGGTATCGATACTTTCAGCTTTACCATTGTCGTTATAGGCAATGGTCACCTGAGATTTGGCATCCGGTCTGAGGTATTTCATTTTTTTACCCTCACGTCGAATTTCAGCCAGTTCCTGTAACAAAACATGAGCCAGTTCTATAGGCATAGGCATGTAGTTGTCCATTTCCTTACAGGCATAGCCAAACATCATACCCTGATCACCGGCTCCCTGGTCTTCTTCTTTTATACGTTCAACTCCCTGGTTAATATCACTGGATTGTTCGTGTATAGTTGAAATAACACCACATGAATCGGCATCAAAACGATATTCGGCTTTGGTATAACCTATTTTACGTATCGCTCCTCTTGCAATTCCCTGAATATCGATATATTCTTTAGTTTTCACTTCGCCGCTGCAAACAGTTAAACCAGTGGTTACCAATGTTTCGCATGCAACTTTTGATTCCGGATCATGGCGTAAAAATTCATCTAATAAAGCGTCTGAAATTTGATCGGCAACTTTGTCCGGATGACCTTCCGAAACAGATTCGGATGTAAATAAATATCCCATTTTATATAATTTTAATTAGTAACTAATTGATAAATGGAATGCAATGATTGAAGGAAGAAGGAAATATTTTTTTAGCATTTTTTCCGGTGGTTGCAATCAATCAAATCTTTCCACACTGCAAAAGTAATGATTTTTTACAAATCCCAAGATAAATTTAATAAAAATCAACAAAATATTTAAAAAATATAAATATAAATGACAACTATAAGCCTCCCCTTTTGGGGAGGTTTGGAGGGGCCAATTACTTTTTGGTTAATTCATGGAAAACCTTTTCAAGTTTTTCTTCTTCTTTATGAATCGTTAGTACAGATAATTGGTTTTTTACTGCAAAATTAAATATATCCTGACGCAAATCTTTTTGACTGCTACATTCGATTTCCCAGGTATTTTCCTTAATTTTTGTAAGTTTCTGAACACCTTCAATGGCTTTAAGTAATTCTATATTGAATGTCTTGTCAAATTCAACAGTAACAATGCTGCGGTTAAAAAAGCGGGCCGATAATTGATCCGTTGCAGCATCGGCCACTATGCTTCCTTTATTGATAATAATGGCTCTCTGACAAATGGCTTCAACTTCCTGCATAATATGTGTAGAAAGCATCACTGTCTTTTCTTTTCCGATTGTCCGGATAAGATTCCGGATTTCTACAATCTGGTTTGGGTCCAGACCTGAAGTAGGTTCATCCAGAATAAGAACTTCAGGGTCATGTATCATCGCCTGAGCCAAACCCACACGTTGTCGGTATCCTTTTGATAAGCTTCCTATTTTCTTTTTGTATTCATCGCCTAAGCCAGTAATAGCTATCATTAAATCAATGCGTTCTTTGGTTTTATCACCCAGTTTATGAATACCGGCAATAAATTCAAGATATTCTTTCACATACATATCCAGGTAAAGCGGATTGTTTTCGGGAAGATAACCCAGTTTTTTTCTGACTTCTATCGATTGTTCCAGTATATCAAGTCCAAAGACACTTACATCCCCTGAACTTGGCGGTATAAAGCAACTGATAATTTTCATCAGGGTTGATTTTCCTGCTCCGTTCGGTCCCAGTAATCCAACCACTTCACCCGGTTTTATTTCAAAACTTATATTATCCAGGGCTTTTTGTTTGCCATATAATTTAGTGATATTATTTACTTTAATTGACATAATCTGGAATTTTTTTAATATGGCGAAATTACTATAAATACTTTAAGTTGCCAAGAATTTAAGGTTTTTTATACTTCCCAAAGTTGCAAAAAAAATAACAGTGCGAAAAAATCTTCACACTGTTATTTATAATATTGTTTATCCAGAAAAAATTCCAGGGAAACTAATTTTTATTTTTTATCAAACGTTTCGTCAGAAACAGTAAGTTTTTTCCTACCCTTTGCTCTTCTGGCTGATAATACTCTACGGCCATTGGCAGTTGACATTCTTTCTCTGAAACCGTGTTTATTTTTTCTTTTTCTTACTGAAGGTTGAAATGTTCTTTTCATTGCTCTAAATTTTAAAGGACTGCAAAAGTAGTATTTTTTTTGGAACTACCAAAATTATTTTACAAAATTATTTAAAAACAAAGGCAGCCCTAAAGCTGCCTTTGATAACATTAAGATGATTTTTATTATTATTTATTGATAAGCATTTTCTTTACAAGACGTTTGCCTTTAAATTCAATGGTATAATAATATACGCCATCTGCCAGATTATTTACATTTAAGTCGATGAAATGTCTGCCGGCAGCTACTTTTTCGTTGATAGAGTATAGCTTTTGACCTACCAAATTCATAATATCAAATTTAATTTCACCGGCTACCGGGATGTTGTATTCAATATTTGTCAAACCTGTTGTTGGATTAGGTACGTTTTGGCCTAACCATAAATTACTGCCATCAACTTCATCGATTCCCACTAATACCGATTTACATACTGTATCGTTTAAATTGTATGCATCGTTATTTAATTTTGTCCATACACAGAAAGCGAATGAAGTACCATTAGGAACAGTCATATTACTTGGGAAAGTGAAATCAACACTAGCACCGGCGGCTAAACTACCGGTCCATGGTGTTTCAACAGGTGTTAAATTATTACGTCTGTATGCTACCGTGAATGATGTCTGGGTATTGGTACCGAAGTTTTTAAGCGTTACTTTAACAGGAGTAGTTCCAAAAGCAGCAGCACCAGGTTCAATTATTTGAGTAACACCTATGTCATTTGCAGCAGGATTAACTGTTACATGACTACAAGTATCATTATTTTGAACGTAAACATCACCTGCTACATCAGTATATGCACATAAAGTATAATTTAACAAGCCTACCTGGAATGTCTGAGTAAATGTATAGTTGGCTGTTGCACCAGGTGCAATAGTTCCCGACATGATTGCAGTTACAGGACTATCATTGTCTTTTTTATACCTTACCGGAACATTGGTTAAAATGTCTGTTCCATAGTTTTTAACTGTAATTGAAACCGTAACAATATCTCCTACCAAAGAAATAGCAGTTGGTGAAGTAATTGCAACAACACCGGCATCCTGAGGAATAGCTGCTAAGCTTAATTCAAAGTCATCTATTGCCCAGCCTTTCATTGTAGGTGTGGCTGCGGTAGATACAAAAATGAATCTGAACTGAACTGTCGTTCCTAAATTGCTTAGGTTTTTAACACGGTATTTCGAAAGTTTCCATACAGTATCTATACCAACCCAGTTATTTGTTGCAGCATTGTACCAGTTGGATGCACTGGTATCATTCTGAACACCCAACGTTTGCCATGCTCCGCTTGCATTCTTATATTCAATATAACCTGAAGCACCTGTTCCAAATTTTCTCCATTGCCAGAATTTCAATGTATCAGGAAGCATCGTACCTATATCAAATACAGGAGTATACAATATACTATTGTTGTTTATTGGATAGTTAGCACTTAGGTTAGTAACCCATACATTAACAGGACTATGTGCAGCATTCAATGAAGGAGAAGCAGAAGTTGGAATACCTTGAATCCATTGATTGGCTATTGGTGCTCCATTTACAGTATCAGTAGCAAACCAGTATTTATTGGTTTCAAAGTTATCAAAATATGGAGGTGTAGTTTGATATTCTTTAAATACTTTTAAACGAAGTGTATCATTTGCATAATTTGTATCACCTATGATGCCACTTGTATAAGCAGTAATCGTATTCATACCGGTAGCTAAAGTTATATTCTGAACTACTGAATCTTCTACCAATGAATGTAATACTCCGGTCCATGAATGTGAAACAGGAACACCATTGTTTACAACATAATTCATATTAGCAGTCATTAAAGAATCGCTTCCGTAATTACGGATAAAGAAATTAGCAGCTACAGGATTAGCAACTGTATAAGGAACAAAATTACCCATACCATTCATTCTGCTTATACCACCATCATGTGGAATAGGAGGAATAATCTGTATGGTATAGTCTTCGGTTTCACCCCATAAATAAGTACCACAGGCAGGTGCAACATCAGATTCATCAGCAACTACTCTCATTCTTGTTAAACCAGGAATAGCGGTATATGGAACAGTAATATTACCGGTTACCGTTGAATTTGCAACCAAATACAATCCGGTAAATGCTAATTCTCCAGGTAAATCCCAAACACCATTGCGGTTGTAATCAATATATACATTCGCTTTACCGTCATAAGCACCATTAAGGAATATCATACTTATGGAGATAGGATAAGTCATACCCGGTTGGATTTGTCCCGGAGGCAATGCAGTATAATTATTATACATTTGGTTAGCCAGTGGGTTATTGGTTACAGGTAATGGATTACCATTGTTAATACCGGCAAAAGTAACGTTACCTATATCATCATCACCTGTAGAAGTCGCAGTTGATATACAATAAACAGGTGGTTGATTGATGACTGTTTTCTTTGTAGTATCATTCTGATGTGTTGGATCTCCTATCAGATCGGTCCATGCAACTAATTTGAATGTATCCGGTTGATTGTTGGAACTTAAATTAACAGTTTGAGCAAATTTGAAGATTTTAACACTATCGGTTAATATAGTATCCATCATCTGTTCAGATACAACTGCAAAATTATTTAATTTGTATTTTACTGCAAAATTACTGATAGAAGAATATCCATAATTCTTAATCAATACTCTTACAGTATCATGAGCTGATAAATTAACCCCGGTAGTTGGAGTTAAAATTGTAATTGCACTTGCATCCAATGCTGGTTGAGCACCTACAGTTACTATAGCAGGCAATCTTGGAGAACTGCTGCATCCAGGAACCATACCCAATATTTTAATATTCGGACGATTCATAGAAACTGAAGTACTTGATGTATTGCTGCAATTGGTAGCATTGTCACCATAAGAATAGGCTACTGAATTAAATGTAGTAGGCGTATATCTCATCTGCGCACAGGTAGTATAAGATGAATTGTTGAAACAGGTTTCAATAATAATATTATCGGTTCCATTCCATACAAAAGGAGTTGTAAAATTATGGGTGTTCCAGCCGACTACATCTGTAAATAAAGGATTTGTATAAACAGAAGTTAAATTGGTAACATAACTACCGGTTGTTAAAGCGGCAACAGGAGTATGTCCCATTTTAATTTCAAAGTTCTGAAGCGAAGCACCTCCAACGGTAGCAACTTCGAATGCAATAGAATTAATAGGACCTGCTTGAATTCCATAAGAGTTCAATTCAGTTTTTGTCAATAATATCTGATGTTTTGCACCCCACCAGTAATTTCCATAAGGAGCAGGAAATCCAGAGGTTCCATTGGTTGAAGTACCGGTACCAATAGTAGCTAATGCTGAATAACTGGTATTTGCTTCCACAAAGAAAGTATCGGTTGCAAATAATATTGGTGTTATATATGGACTTCCGGTAAACAATGAAGTACCAGTAGAAATTGAATCATACCATTTCAGCGGATCATTGGTAGCAGAGTTTGCAATTAAGGCAGCAGTTGTAGCATAAGGAATTGTTAAATTGGCAGTTGTTGGTAACGGTGGAGTATGCAATGATTGAACATTTCTGAAATTAGTATCATTTGAATGAATGTTATCATTGGTCAGCTTAGCCCATGCTTTAACTCTAAAAATAGAATCCTGAGTAGTAACAGCCAGATTTACCAGTGTATTAAATTTATAAAGCAAACTTGCTCCAACAGCAATTGAATCATTCACAGTTTCGTTAACAATAACTGTATTTGCACCACCATATAATTTAGTATAATGAACTGTCAAACCACCATTTATAGGCATAATACCCTGATTCACTATCAATACTTTAACAGTATCAGTTGTTAATGCACATCCACCAGGAATCTGATATACCGTTGCGATCTGAGCATCATACAATGGCTTACCCCAGTATGCCTTACAGGTTTGATTGTTAAATGTATTAGAATCGCCGGCCAGTGTAGTATAAGCACATATATTATTGTTACCTGCAATTACAGTCATATTTGACGGGAAAGTAATAGTATCAGCCATCATGGATGCCAGTTGACCGGTATAGGTATAATCTACAGGAGTTCCATTATTAATCTTATAACTAACAGTCATTGATGTGATTGGATCAACGCCAAAGTTTTTGATAGCTACCTTTACAGGGAAAGTATCCGCTTCAATTTCAATAGCTAAAGGTCTGCTGATAAAAGTAACACCTGCATCATGAGCTAACAATGGAACTTCATCTGCACCAATTGTTGGATAGATGGTATCTCTGGTAAAGCCGTCAATATCATCAGTTATTCCGGCAATAGGAGTAGCTAATGTACTTAAACCTGTTGATAATAAATGTAAATCAGTGGCTGAAGTATACATTGGATTGAGAGATACTGAGTTAGCATCTTTTGAACTGGCAGTTTGCAAATCAGCTAATGTAGCTTTGTTAGCAGTCCAGTAAGCTAATATTGGTCCTGTTGTATAAATATTATTATAATTGGATTGAGCAATAGCTGAAGCCGATGCAACATAATAAGCAAAACCACCACCTGTATTTACAAAGTTATTGTTTATCAGGTTCTGATTTGTGCCATAATAATGATACAATGCTCTTCCATAAGTAGGAGAAGGAGCAGTAACACTAACTGAGTTGTAATAAAAGTTCTGATAATTTGAATAATAAGGATATAAACCATAATTTGTTGAAGTTGTGGTTCCTCCGGAAAGTGCTATCATATTGTTAGCGATCAGACCACGGGCTGTAGCAGTTCCGGTACAATAATATACGTACATACCATATTGTGTTCCCGGTGTAGTAAGTGTTACTTTATTCTTTAGCACCTGTATGGCATTGTTGTTATATCCCATGTAGAATGCATAAATATAAGTACTGCTTGAATTTGAACTCACTTCATTACCAATAATTTTAACAGAATCCTGGTAATATGAATAAATTCCATAATAGTAGAAGTTTAGAATTTTATTTGAGATTATTTCGGTTTTTTTCTTCAAAACAGTAGTACTTGCACCATAAGTATAAATGCCATAATACCCGTTTAAGATAATATTATTCTGATATTTGTTGTAGTAATTAGGTGTGTTGTAATCATAAATTCCGGCAAAGCTCGAACTAGTGGTAACAGGCATTTCAATAATATTATTTGAAATGATGTTTCTGTTAGCAGCATTTTTTAATTCAATAACTCTACCGTAAGTACTTCCAATAGCTTTAATGGTCATTTTCTCAATCCTGATATAGTCAGCACTATCAAGCAATAAAGTATAATTTGCAGTTGAAAGAGTAGATGCAAATTGCAGTTTTACTTTTGTACTATCATTGCTGGCTGAACGGAAAGTTATGGTATTTATGTCTGATGAACCGGTAATATCCGGAATTCTGACTTGTTCAGTATAAGTACCAGTATCAACCAAGAAAGTAACACTTCCACATACACCTGCAATATCAAGGGTAGCAACTGCAGCATTAAACGTTGGGAAATTATGGAAATTACCACCGGTAGTATCTCCAATTGTATAACTACCATTCAAACAAGCAGTGAAACATGTGCTGAACAATGTATCATTAGAAGCAACACTATCTATTACTGCACCGTTTGGATTTTTGGTCCATGCTTTTACACAGTACAAACCACCGCTGAATGTTTCAGTAGCAATTGTAACAGTAGTATCTGTATTTGTTGGTACATTTCCAGTAAAACTATAGTTTGGTTTAGCTACACCGTTTAATGTCCATGCAACAGTTGCTGATGTTAAAGGAGCTTGTCCAAAGTTTTTAATTTTCACCTGAATCGGAGTAGCAACACCTGAAGGAGTTGAGCCAATTGGATTCACCAATGAAGTTACACCTGCATCGTTTTGTGGTGGAGGACTAACAGTTACAATAACCGGAACCCTTGGAGTACTAGCACATCCAGGAACCATACCGTCAATTTTAATATTCGGGCGATTCATAGAAACACTTACACTGGTTGCTTGTGTACAAACATCAGCAGCATCATTATTTCTCCACGCAACAGAATTAAAGGTTGTTGGAGTATATCTTGTTAAAGCATTGTATGTATAAGCTGAATTATTGAAACAAACTTCTGCTACAATGTTATCTATTCCATTCCAAACAAAAGGAGTCGTAAAAGTATGGGTATTCCAGCCTGATACTTCAGTATAAGAACCAACAGAATAAACAGGTGTCAAACCAGTAATCCAGGTACCGGTTGCCATAGCTGCAAGAGCAGTATGCCCCATATTTATTACAAAATTTTGCATTGCAGTTCCCTGAACAGTGGCAACATCAAAAGACAATGAAGTAATTGGACCAGCCTGAATTCCATTTGCATTAAGTTCAGCTTTTGTAATTAATATCTGATGCTTAGCACCCCAATAAAAATTACCGTAAGGAGCAGGATAACCTGTAGTGGTATTGGTTGCAGTGCCTGTTCCAAAAGTAGCTGAAGCCGAGTAATTGGTATTGGCTTCTACATAGAAAGTATCTGCAAAATACATAAAGAAAGGAGTGGTATAAGGAGAACCTTGTCCAATTGCAGTTCCACCTACCGGTTGATCATACCATCTGATGTTTCCAATGTTAGCTGTAGCTGTAAGGGTAGCTGTAGATCCATTAAATATATTTACATTGTTTGCTATAGGAGCAGGTGGTGTAAAACGGGATAAAACAGAATCTTTTACCAGTGTATCATTTAAAGGTATTGCATCAGCAGGGGTAGTTACAATAGCTGTTACTTTAATATATCTGTCAACGGTTGGAGCTGTAAAATTAGCCAGAGCTGTAAAAGTATATTGAACAGTATCAAATGGAGGAACAACGATGTTGATGGCTTCAGGAGTTATAAAGCTTCCGTTGTCAATTTTATAAGTAGCAGTTGTATTTGTACTCTTTAGTGTATCAGTACCATGATTGAATATATTTACAGAAATCGGTACCTGATACAATGCACAACCGGTTGGAGCAATAATTTTAGAAATACCTGCTTCATGCTGAGGAACAACAACAGTAGCAATAATAGGTACTCTTGGACTAACACAACCTGCTACGTTTCCGCTTAATTTTATATTAGGTCTAGAGGTTGATAAATATCCTGTACCTGTACCAGGGACATTGTCAGCATAACTATATTGATGTGACCCTGTTCCTGCGGTAGTATAGGCAAATGCTGGAGCAGGGAAAGTTCCGGTACCACCAACATTTGCTTCACAAAGTACCATCAAATTACCAGAGTTATAGTTAAATGGAGTGTTTAATGTAATAGATTTCCAACCAAGGACATCAAATGTTTGTGTACCATCATATACCAATGTTGCACCATTGATCATATTAGCCCAGGTATCAGCTGTCATTGAAGTTAAGCTGGTTTGTTTCAGATAAATTTTAATTGGTGTAGCAATAGTAGAAACAGTTGCAACATTCCATTGCAATTGATTCATCATCCCATAAGAACCAATTTCTGTTGCCTGGTATATAGATGCACTGGTAGTATAACCCCAGCCAATATAGAAAGGATAAGATTGACTGGTAGTTCCTGTTCCTACAGCTGCGTTAAACGACTGACTGGTTTTAGATTCTACATAAAAAGTATCGGTTGCAAGTAATATTGGTGTAGTGTAAGAAGGGCCTGTATGTAAAGCAACAGAAGATGTTGGGGTGTGATACCAAACGATGGGTCTGTTAGAAACTGCATTCAGGGTAACACTGGTTGCATAAAGTGTTGAACCATTGGTAACAGTAGGTGATGAAGGAAGATACATTGAAACAATATTTATCAATGCACTTGAATCGTTGGCATAAGCAAAATCACCACTTAAATCAGTCCATGCTTTTATTTTATATAAAGTATCATTAAAAGTAACAGGAGGTACTGCTAAATTTGCTTTTGCTGTAAATAAATAATGTATAGTATCACCAGGATTCATGGTACGGTTTACCAATTCAGATACCACAGGATTTAAACTATCTATTCTATAGCTTGCAGTAACAGTATTTGGCATAATAATAGCGGAACCAACATTTTTAATGATTACTTTAACGTCTTCTGTTGTTGTTAATCCGCAACCACCGATAGGTTTCATAATTGAAATAAGTGTAGCATCCTGGGCAGGTGGCAAAAACTCATCAGCTCCGATACAAGGTGGATTTAAACGAGGTGCGCCATCAATATCAACGGTAACACTGGTCAGATTGCTTCCCATACCTTTTAATAATCCGTTAAATGTATGTAAATTTGTGAGACTTAAAAAATATGGATTTACAGATATTGAATTTGAATCTTTTAAACTTGCAGCAATAAAAGCAGGTAGATTAGCATAAGCTGTAGCATTGTAGTAAGCAAAAGTAGTTCCTGTTGAAAAATAATTATTGTAATTCGATGAAGCAACAGACGTAGCTCCTTCAATATAAATTGGAAATTTATTACTCGATAAATTATTGTTTCTTAATTCAATACCTGAACTTGTACTCACAATGTTTATCGCTCTCGTATCTGTATTATTAGTTCCATTGGTTACAACAGAGTTAGAATAAACATTGTATTTTGTTGTAGTATTTAACCTTATACCATAATTAAAATTAATCCCACTTAAAGTACTTACAAAATTATTGGCAATTAAACCTTTGTTAGTATTGGTAGATGTTGAGTTTTCAATTAAAATGCCGTACATATTGGTAGCACCATTCAGTAGAATTGTATTTTTTGTTATCTTATTTAATACATCAGCATACTGTAGATATATACCATATTTATTAGTGTTAGGTACAACAGACATAACAGTATTTGAGTCAATTAATGTTGAATCAACATATTGAGCATAAATACCATATACCATTGCATCGTTGAGGATATTATTTTTAATAACCGTATTTTTAAGTTTGTTTGTTGCATTACCTTTTATAGAAATTGCATAGGAGCCATTATTTATATAATTACCCTGTATCGTATTATTATTATTTGAAGTAGTACCGTCAATACTGATCAAGGTTTGAGCAGCACCAGTTCCGTTATAACCTTCAAATAAATTTCCTGTTAAAACATTATTGGTAGCACCATTAGCAAATACGATGGCTGTTGAATTGGTTACATCAGCAGGCGCAAATTTAATATTTTTAAAAGTAATATATTTAGCACCGTTCAATTTAACAATCCAGTTGGCAGCAGCAGTAGAAGTATGGTTCATAATTACTGAAGTACTATCGTTTGATGCCGATCTGAAAGTGATGGTATTGATAGCTGAAGCACCATTAATCGGTGGAATTGTCAACTGATCTGAATAAGTATCAGGTGCAATGTAAAACTCAACAGGACCATTGATACCACATTGTGTTAAACTGACATAAACGTCAGAAAATGTTGGAAAGTCAGCAGTAGCACCACCAACAGTATAAATACCGTTTAAAGGAGCATCGCAGGCATAAAATGAAAAATAAAGTGTATCATTGAATGCATTTTGATCTAAACTATCATTTGGCATTTCAGCCCAAACTTTTAATGAATGTGGTCCTAAAGCTAAACTGGTAGCTCCGCAAACAAAAGAAGCTGAAACTGAATCCTGAGCTAAACTCCCCTGCCAATAATAAGGTACAGGAGCTCCACCGTCTATAGAATATTTCACGGTTGCCTTTGTCAGCACTGAAGTTCCATAATTTTTAACTTTTGAAGAGATATTAAATAACTGGAAAGCAGTTACTCCACCGGTTGGATTGGTTATCTGAGCAATACCAACATCCTGAGTCAAAGTAGCACCACCTCCGATAACAATTTTCATATTGGGTCTGTTCATGGAAACACTTCCACCGGTAGTTGTCGGACATACTGTAGCAGCATCGGTATTATAGTATAAAACCGAATTAAAAGTTGTAGGAGTATAATAAGTAATAGCATTATATGTATAGGCACTATTGTTGAAACAAACTTCTGCAACAACATTATCAACACCATTCCATAAAAAAGGTGTGGAGAAAATATGTGTATTCCAGCCAGCAGTTTCTGTATAAGCTGGGGTAGTATAAACAGTTGTCATATTAGGAGTCCAGCTTCCTGAAACCATAGCAGCACTTGATGTATGACCCATTTTAATTGTAAAATCCATAAGAGGTGTACCTTGTGCGGTTGCTACATTAAAAGCTAAGGATAAAATAGGACCACCGCCAGAACCTAAAGCATTAAGTTCAGCTTTCGTAATTAATATCTGGTGTTTGGCACCCCAGTAATAATTTCCATAAGGGGCCGGATAGGTCATATTTGTATTGACTGAAGTACCGGTTCCTACGATATAGGTCCCTGATGAAGCATATTTAACAAAAAAACTAAAATAACCACTGATAGGTTTGTATGCCATATTGTGTGCACTGGAAGCATCTTTTGCTGAAATATTATAAATTATATTTCTCCCCCAACCCGGAAATGGAATAGAAGCAGAATATAAACTATCAACAGTTGGAGATTTTACCATTCCTAGGTGAATAAAAGAGCCATTACCAACCTTATACGTTGCATATACGGTATCAATACCTGAATTATCTTTTACATAAGCTGAAATAAGATAAGGACCGGCTGTATATATAGTATCAATAGGATTTGAAACCATAGTTATAGTTGGAGGGTTTAATTCCGAAGGACTTACTGTTACTTTAATATCATCCAGTAACCAGCCATATCGACCAGCACCTAGTGGATTGCCACTCCCTGTATATTTAAATCTTATTTTTACATTGCTTTGATTAGCAGCAATATTAGAAATATCAAATTTTTCGTTTCTCCACCATGTATTGGTAGGTTTTGTGATTGTATCACCCGAAAGCCATGCACCATAAGCACTTTCAGAAAATTTTGACACCCCGCCTGATGTAATTAAGTTACCAGTGCCTAAATATTCAGCAGTACCCAAAGATGTCCATGTAGTTCCTCCATCAGCAGAAACTTCAATTATCCCGCCATCAGAAAAATACAATTTACAAATTTGAGAAAACTCAAGAACAACAAAAGTGTTTCCCGTAGTTGCAAATGAAGGTGAAGTAAGATAAATCGTCTTTCCAACTTGCAAAACATTGGAATCTGCCTTTACACCCGTATTAAACAAATGGGTGGTTGCAGCCCAGGCCTTAAAATTGGTAACAGGAAAACCTGCTGAATCGGCTGTAGAAGTGAGCCCTGAGGTCGATTCAAAATTTTCCTGAAAGACAATCGTTTGTGCAGAAACAAAAAATGTCATCATTACTGCAAAGATAAAAAGTAAAACTTTTTTCATAACAAGATAAAAATTAATGAATAA
>CAIUKU010000230.1 GCA_903899825.1 uncultured Bacteroidales bacterium
GAAATTCTAAAATGATTGATTACAAAAAAGAAATTCTGGCTTTAAAAAAAGAAAAAAATGCTATTATTTTAGCACATTATTATCAAATACCTGAAATACAAGATATA
Source organism: uncultured Bacteroidales bacterium (assembly GCA_903899825.1). Classification (GTDB taxonomy): domain Bacteria; phylum Bacteroidota; class Bacteroidia; order Bacteroidales; family JACABE01; genus JACABE01. The sequence continues at coordinate 108 of CAIUKU010000230.1, forward strand.
GCAGATTATGTGGGCGATAGCCTGGGATTATCTCAACAAGCATCACAAACAAACGCAGATCTTATTGTATTTGCCGGTGTTCATTTTATGGCTGAAACGGCAAAGATACTCAATTCTGCCAAGAAAGTTGTCTTACCCGATTTAAATGCCGGCTGTTCTTTGGCTGATTCTTGTCAACCTGATGATTTTAAAAAATTTCTGGAAAAATATCCTCATCATACCGTGATATCTTATATTAATTGTTCTGCAGCTATCAAATGCATGTCGGATATTATCTGCACATCAGGAAATGCTTTGCAGATTGTGAATTCTTTATCTAAAGACGAAAAAATTATTTTTGCTCCCGACAAAAATCTGGGTGGCTATATTAATTCGATAAGTGGACGAAACATGATTTTATGGAATGGAAGCTGCGAAGTTCATACTATATTATCCAAAGAAAAAATTATTGAATTAAAAATTAAAAATCCGGATGCTAAACTGATTGCACATCCTGAATGCGATGCAGCTGTTTTGGAATTGGCCGACTTTATTGGTTCAACTACAGCATTATTAGGATATACGCTTAACAGTGAGGCTAAAAAATTTATTGTAGCTACCGAAACCGGTATTTTACATCAAATGAAAAAGGAATCACCTACTAAAGAATTTATCATCGTTCCGGCTGATGAAACTTGTTCCTGCAACGATTGCCCCTATATGAAGCTAAATACCATGGAAAAACTATATTTGGCTATGAAAAATGAACAGCCTGAAATTATACTACCTAATGATGTAATTGAGCAAGCTAAAAAACCTATAATAAGAATGCTCGAAATATCCAAAGCATTGAAATTGATATAGATTTTTCAATTTATAATAATGCTATTATGGTCTTACTGATAGAATGACTTTACTATTTTTTAGAAATTGCTACCTTTGCAAAAAAAAAAAACGTGATTTCAATCAATAAACTTTCAATACACTTTACAGGTACTTATCTTTTTGATGATGTTTCATTCATTATCAATGACAAGGATAGGATAGGACTGGTGGGTAAAAACGGTGCCGGTAAATCTACCTTACTAAAAATACTTTCGGGTGAAATGGAGCCCGAATCTGGCGAAATTGTGAAAACAAGCGGGCAAACGGTGGGTTATTTGCCTCAGGAAATGATACCTGACAGTAAACGAAATGTATTTGATGAAGCTTTAACAGCTTTTGAAGAAGCATTGAGTCTGCAAAAGAAAGTAAAAGAATTAACAAAACAAATTGGAGAAAGAACAGATTATGAATCGGATGATTATTTAAATCTGGTACATTTATTTTCAGAAGCTGACGAAAGGTTTCGCCTGATAGGTGGACATACCATGCAAGCTGATACTGAAAAAATATTATTGGGTCTGGGATTTTTAAAATCAGATTTTGAAAGACCTATGATAGCATTCAGTAGTGGGTGGCAAATGCGTGTGGAACTGGCTAAGATATTATTAAAAAAACCCGATACTATTTTATTGGATGAACCTACCAATCACCTGGATATTGAATCTATTCAATGGCTGGAAGGATTTTTAATCAATTATCCCGGTGCTGTTGTATTGGTATCGCACGACAGGGCTTTTCTGGACAATGTAACGACAAGAACCATTGAAATTACCCTGGGTCGCATCAATGATTACAAAGCTTCCTATTCAGAATATGTTGAACAAAGAGCCGAAAGGCGCGAAAATCAAATGGCTGCTTTTAACAATCAGCAAAAATCAATTGATGATATAGAAAATTTTATAGAAAGATTTCGTTATAAATCTACAAAATCTCGTCAGGTTCAGTCGCGTATCAAGATGCTGGAAAAGATGGATAAGATTGAAGTAGAAGATATCGACAATAGCTCTATCCGCTTTAAATTTCCTCCTGCACCTCATTCGGGAAGGGTAGTGGTTGAAGCAGTTGATCTGATAAAGAAATATGGTGAAAAACTGGTGTTGAATGATATTAATTTTGCCATCAATAAAGGTGAAAGCATCGCTTTTGTCGGGAAAAACGGAGAAGGAAAAACCACCTTGTCAAAAATAATAGTAGGAGAGCTGGAATACAATGGAAAAATGCAGTTGGGTCATCGGGTGGTGATAGGTTATTACGCCCAAAACCAGGCTGCCATGCTGGATGGAGAAAGAACGGTTTTTGAAACCATTGATGATATTGCAGTTGGAGATATTCGTCCAAAAGTTCGTTCTATTTTGGGTGGTTTTTTATTTGGTACAGAAGATATCGATAAAAAAGTAAAAGTGCTGTCCGGTGGAGAAAAATCGAGACTGGCATTGGCTAAACTATTATTAACACCTGTCAATTTACTGGTGTTGGATGAGCCTACCAATCACCTGGACATGCAATCGAAAGACATTTTAAAAAATGCTTTATTGCAGTTTGAAGGTACATTGATAGTAGTTTCTCATGACAGGGATTTTCTGCAAGGTTTAACTGATAAAGTTTTTGAATTTAAAAACCGACAAATAAAGCCTTATATTGGTGATATTTACGATTTTCTGGAAAATAGAAAAATAGAAAATCTAAAACAATTGGAAATCAATAATAAAAATTTAAATACCGCAAATAATGATTTAATTTCCGATAATAAAATAAACTGGGAAAAGAAACGTGAATCAGATAAGGAAATCAGGAAAATAAAAAATAAGGTTGATAAGTGTGAAGAAGGAATTTCTAAAATAGAGGCTGAAATTCAAAGGTTAGATAAAGTATTAGCCAATCCGGAAGAACATAAGGCGGAATTTAATAAAGGTAATATTTATCAAAGTTATCAGGATTTAAAGGATAAACTGGAAGAACAAATGCTTGAATGGGAAAAACTGCACAGTGAGCTGGAAGAAAGTTAACTGTTTACTATCAATATACTTTTCAAATTTTTTTTCAGAAAATCATTATCTTTTTCGGTTTATTTTTTTTTATCATTAAATTCAAGGATCAAACCTTCCAATTAATCATTTTAATGGCTTAATTTCAGCATAGTATAAAAATTTTTGATAGGTTATTATGAGATTTTTATAGCAAGCTAATAAATATTTGAAATATTAAATTAACTTTAACGTTCTACTTGTATTACCTTTGTATAAACTTTAAAATCAATCAGAATGAAAAAATTAATGTATGTAATTCCTGTTTTCCTATTATTTGTAGGTTGTAACAATAAGGAAGTGGAAAAATTAAAATTAGAAAATCAACAATTAATAACAGAAACAAATTCAAAAGATTCTATTATTAATGATTTTTTTGGCTCTTTTGATCAGATAGAGGGAAATTTGGCTGAAATTAAGACAAAAGAAGGAGTAATTTCTCAAAACGCAAGCCAAAATAATGAAATTAAGCAGGATGCACGTCAAAGGATTAATGATGACATTCAGGTAATTAATGATTTGATGGAAAAAAACAAACAGGCTATTGCTTCTTTGAAAAACAAATTGAAAAGTTCTAACATGAAAATCAAGAAATTAGAAGAAATGTTGGCACGTTACGAAAAGCAATTACAGGATAAAGATGTTGAAATTGAACAGTTAAAGCAACAATTATTGAATTTAAATTTTACAGTAGAAACACTGAATGCATCTGTGGATACCCTGAAGAGAATAAATAAAGTCAAAGAAGATGTAATTTCTCAAAAAACAGATGAAATGAATACCGCTTATTATGCCATGGGAACTGAAAAAGAATTGAAAGAAAATAAAGTAATTTCAAAAAGTGGTGGATTTATAGGAATTGGTCGTAATCAGAAAGTTCAACAGGATTTTAATACCGAATATTTCAAAAAAATTGATATTACTAAACTTAATTTTATAACAATCAATGCTAAGAAAGCAAAATTATTAACTTCCCATCCCACAAGTAGTTATACTTTAGAAACTATGGATAAAAAAGTCGAAAAATTAGTAATTACAAATTCTAAGGAATTTTGGAAAGTTTCTAAATATTTGGTTATTGTTGTGGATTAATTAGGCTATAAATAAATGATAATAAAAAAGGACGAAAATTTGATCTGCCCCCAAAAAGTTGGACTGATTAATAAATAAAATTTAAATGGACTGAGTTCGGAAATTAACCGGACTTAGTCCTTTTAGTTTAGCTTTGATTCTGTAATTGTTGTAGTAATGA
>CAIUKU010000231.1 GCA_903899825.1 uncultured Bacteroidales bacterium
AGTATTTAAGTAAGTGTTAAGCCCTGTCAGGGTTTAAAACCCTGTCAGAGTTCTATCTGATAAAGGAAAAAACACAATCAAGTTTAATCTAATTTGATTTTCTAAATCATTGAGATTAATCAAGATTCCATAATTAACCACAGATTAACAACTTTATTTAAACAGGATTGTTATTTTTGTACACACTATGAAAAAAATAATAACAAATATAATCAGCTTTACCGCTATTTTGCTTTTTCTGGCTTCTTCAACCGGAATCAGTTTTGTTATTCATCATTGTTATACTGCTCAAACAGAACACATCCGTTTTTTTGCTGATACTTACAAATGCAAAACAGAGACGGAAATTGAACAACCTCAGGCATCTTGTTGCTGCGAAAAACACAGTTTAGCTTCAGAAGACAAGAGTCTTGTTCATCTTGGTAAAAGTGAATGCTGTAAAAACACTTATCAATTTCTTAAAATAAACTACCAATACGAAAGTGGAATTTCTACAGTTAAACAGCTTATTGCTGAAATACCGGTTTTAGCAGCTATTAATAGCCATTTATTGTATAACAATAAAATCAGTAATGATCCTTATTTATACCATCCGCCTCCGCTGCTAATGGTAGGCAAATACTTAATCCATTTCCTTCATAAGCTAAAGATTCCACACAGTTTTTTATAATTTTTTTTTATTTCTGAACACAGAAATTAAGAGCATTTGTCATGCTCTGTATTTGTTTATGCTAACAATTTAAAATTATAAAAATATGCGATTAAAAATAATATTATTATTTCTATTTATGCTTACTACTTATGCTGTAATAGCTCAGAATATCAGTGGAAGCGTATATGAAGTCAACGATAAAAAAGAAAAAAACGCTGTCGTAGGTGTCAATATTTTCTGGATTGGAACTACCATCGGCACAACCTCAAATATAGATGGTAAGTTCACTATTTCAACCAAAGGAATCAGCGATAAGCGTTTACTTATGAAAATGCTGGGTTTTAAAACCGATACCTTGACTGTAAAAAACGAAAACTCAAAGATAGATCATCAGCTTATTACCGAAAATCAATTATTGAGTGGAGTTGTTATCTCTGAAAGGAATGACAGCTATGTGTCCAAATTAAATGCCCGCAATGTGCAGGTAATTACTACCGGAGAACTTTTTAAGGCTGCCTGTTGTAATCTTTCGGAAAGTTTCGAAACCAATGCATCAGTAGATGTTTCCTATAGTGATGCCATTACCGGAGCCAGACAGATTCAGATGTTGGGTTTATCAGGCATCTATAGCCAGATTCAAACCGAAAACATACCTTCCATCAGAGGCATGGCCTCTAGCTTTGGTTTAAATTACATACCGGGTTCATGGATGGAATCCATTCAGATTGCAAAAGGTACATCTTCAGTAATCAATGGATTTGAATCTATCACCGGACAAATCAATGTGGAATACAAAAAACCTAATAATTCTGACAGGCTTTTTGTAAATATTTATGCCAATAACCGTGCAAGATTAGAAAGCAATATTACTTCAGCCTTTAAACTTACAGATAAACTCAGTACCATGCTGATGTTTCATACCGATAACTTCAATCAGAAGATTGATCATAACAATGACAATTTCATGGATCTTCCCAAACTGAATACCATCAATATATTCAACCGTTGGGATTATATGAATCCGGGTAAATTTACTTCCAGATTCGGAGTAAAATATATGGAAGAACACCGTGATGGTGGCACCATGGATTATAATAAGGACAACTTTGTACTGGATACAGCTAAAATTAATAATTGGAAACAACCTTATGGTTTTAGTCTGACAACCCGCAGAGGAGAAGCATTCTGGAAAAACGGTATCATTTTTACCAGACCATTTACCAGCCTTGCTTTAATTGTAAATGCCACCAATCATGAACAAAAGGGTTATTTTGGTATCAATAATTATTATGGTCGCGAAAGGACATTTTATGCCAACCTGATTTTCTCATCTTTTATTGTAAATAAAGATCATAAATTTACTTCCGGTTTGAGTTATATGCTGGACAATTATGTGGAACAGTATGATCAAACACAATTTATTTATAATTACCAGTTTTTTGGCAATACCGATTTGTTTACCATTCATCATGCTGTTGATTACAGATATAAGCTTAACCGTGAAGAATCCATACCCGGTGCATTTTTTGAATACACATTCACGCATAAAGACAAACTGACCATCATAGCAGGGATTAGAGCTGATCATCACGATAAATATGGCATGTTTTATACACCCAGGTTGAACATCCGTTATCATTTCAATGAATCAACGGTAATCAGAGGTTCTGCCGGATATGGTTACAGAACAGCGAATCTTGTTTCAGAAAATCTTTCTTTACTGGCCAGTCAGCGTTCATTTGAATTTGCCAATGATTTAAAACAGGAAAAAGCCCTGAATTTTGGTGTTAATTTCACTAAAACTTTCAGTTTATTCGGACGTAATGCTGAGTTGAATATTGATTTGTACCGTACCAATTTCGAAAATCAGGTAATTGTTGATTTGGAGAAAACGCCAACCATCGTATATTTTTATAATCTGAATGGCAGTTCATATTCAAATAGTTATCAGGCTCAATTGAGTATGGAACCGCTAAAACGTTTAACCCTGTTAGTGGCTTACCGTATCAATGACGTAAAAACCACCATTGATGGAGTATTGCTTGAACGGCCTTTTGTCAATAAATATAAAGGACTGCTGACACTCTCCTACGCAACCAGATTTGATAAATGGAAATTTGACTTTACAACTCAATTTAATGGAAGTGCCCGTTTACCAAACCAGAATGTAATGCCGGCAAGTTTAAGAAGAAGTGAAACCACTCCTGAATATATTATTTGCAATGCTCAGATTACCAGAAAATTCAAGCACCTTGATATCTATCTGGGTGGAGAAAATCTGGGTAATTTCACTCAAAAAGATCCTATTACTGAAGGATTTGCTCCTTATCACTCTCATTTCGATACCACCATGACCTGGGGACCAATTATCGGAACTACTGTATATGCCGGGTTGAGATACACATTGAAATAATAACTAATTAATTGAATTTTTGAATTTTTGAATAAATGAATTTTTGAATAAATGAGTACCCTAATAACCCAATAACTTAATAACCAATAACTAATAACAAATAACAAATAACTTAAATTTAAACAAAATGAAACAGATCAAAAGTAAATTAATTGCAGTTATAATAGTAGCTGCAATACTTTTTGGACAGAGCATTTATGCTCAGACAAAAAAAGCTGATAAATACAGCGAAATTAAAATCAAAACATCTTCTGAATGCGGCATGTGTAAGGAAACCATTGAAAAAGCAATGGCTTTTGAGAAAGGAGTTAAAAGCTCAGATTTAGATGTGGAAACAAAAGTGTTAACGGTTAAATACGATGCCGTTAAAACAACACCTGAGAAAATTAAATTAGCTATAAGTAAAGTTGGTTATGATGCTGACGATGTAAAAGCAGACCCAAAAGCTTACAGCAAATTATCGCCCTGTTGCCAGAAAGGCGGACATAAAAAGTAAATTTAAAATTTGGAGATTTGATGATTTAGTAATTTGGTGATTAAGTGATTTAGCAATTTGTAGACAGTCTATATAAAAACTTAACACTTAACACTTAACCACTTAAAACTTACTTAACACTTAACCACTTAACCACTTTCTCATCAAATCTCTTTTATCAAACAATTCTATGAAAAAAATAATATTCTTTATAGCATGCGTATTGCTTTCAGTTTACGCTTCGGCTCAAGCTCCTAATTTTAACAGCAATGATTGCAACGGCACCAATTATGATTTGCATACTCAGCTTGATGCAGGCAAAGTAATTGTTGTATGCTGGGTGATGCCTTGTTCAAGTTGTATTGCCGGAGCTAAAACATCCTACAATGTAGTACAGAGCTTTCAGGCATCCAATCCAAACAGAGTATTCTTGTATCTTTGTGATGATTATGGGGATACACCCTGTGCTTCCATCAATAGCTGGGCAAATAGCAATGCCATACCTGCATCAGCATCTTCATTAAGATTTTCTAATGCTGCAATTAATATGACAAATTATGGTACATCAGGCATGCCAAAAATTACAGTTTTTGGAGGCTCCTCACATAGTATTTTTTACAATGTAAACGGAACTGTAGTTGGAACAGAATTGCAGTCTGCTATCAGCAGTGCATTGAATGCAAATGGAATTGAAGAATCCGGCGAAATAGCTTCTGAAATCAATTTATTCCCTAATCCAGCAAACACTTCGCTGCATCTTATATTTACAATGGAAAAGCAATCTATTGTTAATATTGAGATGTATACTATTTTAGGTGAAAGAGTTTATTCAAATGCTGAAAGATTCAATAAAGGTATAAACAAAATGGATATCAGCTGCAGTAAACTAAACAATGGTATTTATTTTGCCAAAATCAGTGATGCTTATGGAAGTAAAACATTCAAATTTAATGTTAATCACTAAATAAATGAGTCCAGTCTAAAAACTATATTAATTTTGGCTAAAGCCGTATAACAGACTGATATTCATTAGCAACGCTCTTAAAAGCGTTGCTAATTATAAATTTGCTAATCAGGGCTTTAGCCCAAAATATTTTTTTTCTTCTGGCTTTTTAAACTAGACACATAAATTTATAAATCAGGGAATTTATACATAAAAGATGCAAACAATAAAAATATATAGTTCGATACTATCTTTAGTGATAATGCTGACTTTCAATGGTAATGCACGTGCACAATGCTGTGGAGGTGGAGGTGGAAGTCCCGTTGCAGGAGGATCGTCTCAGGGTGTTTTACTGGAGCATCAAATGGAAATCAATACGAATCTGCAATATATTCATACTACCAAATTCTTTTCGGGCGATGAACGCGACACCAATTATCTGGACAGCTACAGCAGTAATTATAGTTATACCCGGCTGGCTTATGGCCTTTCAAAAAAACTCACCATTTCGCTGGAAGCTGGTTATTGGCTGGATAAAACAGAAGTCGGAAAAAACAAATCTGTAACTTACCAATCAAAAGGAATAGGTGATCTGATTATATTTCCACGTTACAATATTTTTAATATTGAAAAGAATCATAAAAAGACAGAATTAACGGTTGGTATTGGTTTTAAAATACCTTTAGGAACTTACAACGATTCGTCTTATATTGTAAGTAAGGATCCGTTTTTAGATAATTATTATGTTACCAAACCTTTGTCTGTGCAAACGTCTTCAGGTTCACAGGATTTTATCTTTTACACTTTTTTATCACGAACGTATTCCTTTTATAATTTCAGGCTTTTTGCCAATATGCTGTATGTAAAAAAAGGCTGGAATCCGATAGGTGAAAAACTGGGTGATTACACAAGTATTGGCCTGTTTGCCGGGAAAACATTTTTTGACAAACTCGGAATTACGCTTCAACTCAAAGGAGAATGGATCGCCAAAATGAAACTGAACGAAACCATTATGCTCTATAAATATCCAAACTATGATCCGCTTGCAACCGGAAGTAAAAAGCTATTCTTTGTTCCTCAAATAAGCTATAATTACAAAGGTTTTGTGATTTATGCCCTGAGCGAAATTCCCATTTATCAATATGTAACCAAAACCCAGATTGCTTCACAGTTTCAAACTACCATAGGTCTCTCCTACCGCTTTATGTGTAATAAAAAAGCATGTGAGGTGGATGTTGTAAAGTGATTTGGTGATTTGGTGATTTGGCGATTTGGTGATTTGGTGATTCTAAGCATTAGCTTAGTCCTGACATACAATTTCTCAGGAAGTATGTGTTAGAAATTCATATTCGGGATGGTGAATTGATGATTTGGTGATTTAAAAACTCATGATAGCTTAAAGCTTATCGGGAGTTTTTATTGGCTGATATAAACGTTTTGAGGATACTCTTGAAGGGGACTTCGTACCAGATGAAGTCCTATTTATTAGCTACAGGTTTTTTTGTGTAATCTATTATAGTATAATTCATTGTTAACTCTTTGGTTAATATTTCTAAAATTCTAAGCCCAATTTTATAATAGTTTTCATCTGTGTCCATATCAATATATTCACTAAATTCCTTAAGATGATCTCTTTCACTTTTTAAGTCAAATAAATGTACAATCTTTTTGCTTTTCAGAACAATTGAAAACGAACCTAACCATATAGTTTTATCCCAGTCGCGCCTTAAGGTAAAATAATAGATATTGTCAAACTCGAATAAAATAGAGTCAATATCGTGAAATGAATATATGTGATTTTTATAACAGGATTTAACTTCAATTGTTTTATCAATTTTTCTTGCACAAAGCATAAAAGATAGTTTATCAAAAACATCAATAGTCTTGCTGTTTATACTGAGTTTGACATTAAAAAAGCGTAGCCTTTCTGGATAAAATGTCTTTTCAATTAGCCCAGGATTAATTGATTTTACTTTTTCAAGATGTACTTTTCTTATTTTGATTCTTTTTATAAAAAAGATTGTCTGAACAATAACAGCAAAAAGATAAAGCAAAATTAAAATCAAGAATATGTCTATTTCATAGAATTTGTCAACTGGATAATCAAGTCTTTTCAATGAATAAAAAAGCACTAATAAACTAAATGGCAGATAAATACTCAAAATTCTGTTTATTAGTCTTATATGCATGGATTTCTTTTTTTAAAGCTTGCAGCTAACATTATTACAACCTAACAAAAAGCAAGTAAAGTCTTCAATAATTAGTTGGCTTTATTTACCAATTATTATTGATTATTTTCACTACAAATATACATAATTTTTAAATCAGAAAACTATTTTGTTAAAAACTGGCAAATTGCTCCAAAAAAATGTTGGTCTTCCTTTAAAAAGCATGGGAATTGAACAAAAAAGCTTACTCCTTTCACAAAGTTTTTTATGGATACTCCATCCTTATATAAATGTTTTGCATACTTTTGTTTCAAATTAAGCAAACTCATTTTTATGAAAGTTATTCATTCAATGCTATTGGTATTCCTGGTATTATGCTCACCATTGCTTATAGCACAACCAAACAATCCCCTTGCTGATAACAAAGCAGTTGTTATCTCAGGGAATGCACGTTTTACGGTGCTTACACCTCAGTTAATCAGAATGGAATGGTCAGACAAGGCAGCATTTGAAGACAGGGCCAGCCTGGTTTTTATCAACCGTAAACTGCAAGTCCCTGCTTTTAAAGTGAAAAACACTAAAAATGAATTAATCATTACCACAGAAAAACTCAGGCTCACTTATAAAAAGAGCGGTAAATTCACCAGAGATAATCTATCCATCAGCTATACCATGAATGATAAAAATATCAGCTGGTATCCGGGATTAAAAGATGATAAAAACCTCTCGGGTACCTGCAGAACCCTGGATGGCGTTTTTACCGCAGCTGATGTTAAACTGGAAGAAGGATTGATTTCACGAAACGGATTTGCCCTGATTGACGACAGCAAAAGACATTTGTTTGATGCTTCCGAATGGAACTGGGTTATACCCCGCACTGATACCAATTGTATGGATTGGTATTTCATTGCACATGGTCATGATTATAAAAAAGCCCTGAAGGAATATACAATGGTTGCTGGAAAGATACCCATTCCACCCCGATTTGCTTTTGGTTATTGGTGGTCGAGGTATTGGGATTACTCCGATGAGGAATTCAGGACACTGGTAAAAGATTTTAAATCCAACAATATACCGATGGATGTGCTTATAATTGATATGGAATGGCACAATACCTGGGGAATAGGAACCAGCAAAGAAAAAAAAGATCAGTTTGGTGAGCCTGTCGGTTGGACCGGCTATAGCTGGAACCGTAATTTATTTCCTGATCCCGATCGTTTTTTAAAGTGGACAGAAAAAATGGAACTGAAAACGGCTTTAAACCTGCATCCTGCATCAGGTATTGCACCTTTTGAAGATTGCTATAATAGATTTGCCAAAGCCTATAATTTTGATACCACCGGACGTGCTTATATTCCTTTCAGGATTGAAGAAAAGAAATGGGCACAGACTTATTTCAATGAAGTACTGCATCCCCTCGAAAAATCAGGCATCGATTTCTGGTGGCTCGACTGGCAGCAATGGCTTGAAAACAAAGGAGTAAAAGGGTTGAGCAACACCTGGTGGCTCAACTATACTTTTTTTACAGATATGGAAAGAAGAAGCGAAAAGCGCCCCATGCTTTTCCACCGCTGGGGAGGAATGGGAAATCACAGATACCAGATCGGATTCTCTGGTGATGCTGCTTCTACCTGGGAAACCCTGAACTACGAAACCTATTTTACAGCTACAGCCTCCAATGTCTGTTATGGCTACTGGAGCCACGATATAGGCGGTCACATGGGCAACGACAAAGACCCTGAACTCTATTTAAGATGGCTGCAGTTTGGCGCCTATAGTCCGGTATTAAGAACCCATTGTACCAAAGGAGGTGCCACCGAAAGACGTTTCTGGAAATATCCCGAACATTTTGAAATGATGCGTGATGCAGTTAATACCCGCTACCGCATGGAACCCTATATCTATCAAAATGCAAGAAAAGCGTATGATGAGGGTATTTCAATCTGTCGTCCGATGTATTACGAATACCCTGAAACAGAAAATGCCTACACATTTAAAAACCAGTATTTCTTTGGCAATGACCTGATCATTGCTCCTGTTGCCACCAAAGCTGATGCATTGACTACCTTGGCTGAGAATAAAATATGGCTACCTGAAGGCGATTGGTTTGAAATGCATTCAGGAAGAATGCTGCAGGGAAATCAGGTCATAAAAAAGAATTTTGCCATGAATGAAATTCCTGTATATGCAAAAGCAGGAAGTATACTCCCCATGAATCCGCCTATGAAAAATCTTGCCAGGAATTCAGATACACTGGTCCTGGTTTTTATTCCCGGCAAAGACAATTTACTGAATTATTATGAAGATGATGGTCTAACTGCAGCTTATCAGCAATCGGAATTCAGCACGACAGCAATTTATAAGAAAACCGTCAGCGATACCCTGCTTAGGATTGGCATCGACGCATGCAAAGGTAATTACAAAGGAATGGCCTCTCAAAAAGCTTATCAGTTAGAGTTTCCTAATGCTATGCCACCGGCAAAGGTGATGGTGAATAACAGGGAATATCCTTATCAGTACGATGGTACTGACAATACCTGGAATTATGATGGCAAAACATTGACGCTGATCATACATATTCCTTTAACAGATAAAAATACCGAGCTGGAAATTAGCATTTACACAACCCTCGAAAATAAAAAAGCAGCTTCATTGCTGTATGGGAAAAAAGAATTTTTCAGCAGGATACAAAGAGTTGCAGAAGATTTTAAAACCGAATCCTGCAATATGAATGGTCCTTCCAATCCACCGGAATCTTTTTTATTTGCAGCAGGTCTGGCAACAAATATCAGCTATTTTCCTGATAAGATCATTGATCTTCTCAATAAATATGAGCAAAACAAAAATGCGATGTTTACTGAAATCGTTAATTTTTCAACGATTACCGATGAAAAACTCTATTATTGGTTTCATTTTCTCGGTATTTATGAAGACTTGATGCCTCAGCCAGCACTGACATTTACAAAAGAAAATGAGAATACAGCAATTTATACGATCACAAGTCCTGATCCAAAAGCCAATATACATTATACAACAGATGGAAGTAAACCCGATGCAAATTCGCCGCTTTATCAATCGCCTGTTAAGGTTATTGCCCCAACAACTGTCAGAGCCATTGCATGCGCAAGCGGGCATTTGAACAGCCTGATTTCGAATGCTACCTATGTATTCAATCCTGTTAAAAAGATAACTTACCTCCGCCCTATTGGTGCAAGCTATACCGGTGGCAGCGATACTGCCCTGTTTGACGGTAAGATGGGAAATACCGAAAACTTCAGAGTCCGTTGGGTGGGTGTGGAAAAACAGGATTTTATAGTTGAAGCTGAACTCAAAAAACCATTGGCATTGAATGAAGTTGACGTAAGGTTTTTATACAAACCCTGGTCTTGGATTATACTGCCGGATGAAATTATGGTTGAAACATCTGCTGATGGCATAAATTATGAAATGGCAGCTACACATAAACCATTAATACCCGATAAAAATACGACAGAGAATATTATGATGTATGAAATTAAAATACCACAAGTCAAAAGCTGTTCATTTATACGCTTTACCGCCAAAACTACCGGAAAATTACCCGCCTGGCATGATTTTGCCGGCAGGGATGCCTGGTTGTTTATTGATGAAATCATGCTGAAATGGTAAATTATATTGTTCGGATATTGGATCAATGTTATGTACAGGTGAATAAGAATGAATTTCTAAATTTAGATGATAAATCAAAGTCGAGAAAAGCGTAGCGGGACGCTACGCTAAACAAAAAAAACACCGTTTAGCGTCCTCCGGTTCAGCGTAGCGTCCCGCTACGCTCTACATTCCATGGTGAACTTAAGCAACAAGGTATTTCATCAGGGAAAAAGAAAATTATCCAACAAACATCCAAAGCTGAAAAAATAAGTATATTTGAAAAAGAATTGATTGAACAGCTTATTACATTTAAACTTCTTATGAAAAGCATTTCAAAAACATTGAAAAAAGGCCTTATACTCATCCTTGTGATATTTATTATAATGAATGTCATTGCCGGTTTTCATGCCTATAAATTCACTCATTTCGACAGTACTATAACTGTAAAAACCAAAGATGCCAAACAACTCAGCACGGTAGAAAAAATCAAAACAGTATTACTGGGTGTAAATAATCCAAGACCTGAAAACAAGCAAATCCCCCATCATCATTACGAGAGCATCCGCCTGAAAAGCAATAAAGAAATTGAATGCTGGCTCATAAAGACGGAAAATGCAAAAGGAAGCGTAATCTTGTTTCACGGCTATAGTGGAAAAAAATCTGCAATGCTTGACAAAGCCGAAATCTTTTTAAATCTGGGTTATAATACTTTAGTTGTCGACTTTATGGGTTCCGGAGCATCCGAAGGCAATCAGACCACCATAGGTTATTATGAAGCTGAAGAAGTAAAAACAGCTTATGAATATATTTACCAGGGAGAAAAAAACATCATCCTATTCGGAACCTCCATGGGAGCGGTTGCCATTATGAGAGCAATCAGCGATTTAAAAATAAGTCCTGCATCCATCATCATCGAATGTCCTTTCGGTACCATGCTGAAAACGGTGAAAGCCCGCTTTTCCAACATGGGTATTCCCTCATTTCCAATGGCTCATCTCCTGGTTTTCTGGGGAGGCTTGCAGAATAATTTCAATGCCTTTACACACAATCCCGAAGATTATGCTAAGAATATCAATTGCCCTACACTTTTATTGTATGGACAGCGGGATGAAAAAGTCTCAACAGAAGAAATTAATCAAATATTTCTAAATCTGAAGGGCCCAAAGCAAATCAAAATATACCCAAAAGCTGGACATGAAAATTATCTTAATCAATATAAAGATGAATGGACTGCTGATGTTTCAGCTTTCCTTTCCCAGGTTCAGCCTAATGTCATTGATCAGCGTAGCGTCCCGCTACGCTGAAAAAATCAAGGTAGTAAGTATCAATTATTCAGATTCTAAAAGAGTCAATGTTGTATAAAAAAGAGGTAACAGGAGTATAAAAGAATGAATTTCTTAAATAAGAAGACAAAGCATTGCTTAAAAGCGTAGCGAGACGCTACGCTAAACTAATGGAGGATAAATTAATCAATTGTCAAATTACCAAATTACAAAATCACAAAATCACTAAATCTTTACATCAATTCATCTGAAAAATCAATAAATATTTGTAATTTTGGAGTAAGAATTCAAAGCCCTATGTTACTTAAGATCTACCCCGAAAATCCCAACCCCCGCGATGTAAAAACCGTGATAGAATGTCTGCAGGACGGAGGTATTATCATCTACCCTACCGATACAGTATATGGCATGGGATGTGATATTTTTAAAAACAAAACTGTGGAACGTATTGCCGATATCAAAGGCATTAAAGTGGAAAAAGCCAATTTTTCATTTGTCTGTTACGATCTCAGCCATTTGTCGGATTTTACAAAACCAATCAGCAACAGCACTTATAAGCTGATGAAGAGAGCCTTGCCGGGTCCTTTTACTTTTATTCTGGATGCAAATAACAATGTACCCAAGCTTTTCCAAAGCAAGAAAAAAACAGTCGGTATCCGTATACCTGATAATAATATTACCCGTGTGATTGTTCAGGAACTCGGCCATCCTATCATGACTACCTCTATTCACGATGAAGATGATATGATAGAATACACCACAGACCCCGAACTTATTTACGAAAAATACGGAAGTATCGTGGATATTGTAATCGATGGCGGATATGGTGACAATGATCCTTCAACTGTTGTAAACTGTATCAACGACGAATTTAATGTCCTCCGTCAGGGAAAAGGAATACTGGAAGACTATTTATAAAACTGAAGCATGATCAATAATATATTTGAAATTATACAACCGACATCAGATAAAGAACTGACAGATGTTCTTTTTCAGAACAGTAACATTGAAATTGAACGCATTGTATCCTATGGATTGACCACTCCGGAAGGCTTTTGGTATAATCAGGATAAAAACGAATGGGTTTTGTTGCTCACTGGCGAAGCTGAAATAGAATACAAAAATGGAGAAAAACGATATCTGAAGGCCGGAGATTATCTTATGATCCCTTCCCATCAGGAACACAGGGTGAGTTTTACAAGCAAACAACCCAATGCCAGCTGGCTTTGTTTTTATTTTAAATAATTTGAAAATGTAAGAATTTGAAAATTTGAAATTGAAGCAATTTGAAAATGGTGTAATTTGAAAATGAAGCAATTTAAAAACATAATTAATTTCAAAGACCAAAATCCAAAATCCAAAAAACCAATAACTCAATTACCAACAACCAACAACCAACAACCAATAACTTAATAACCAATAACTAATAACCATTAACCAATAACCAATAACCACCAATGAACCAACGTCCTCCCTTAGCCGAACAATTGCGTCCATACAATCTCGATAACTATATTGGACAAACCCATTTGGTAGGAGAAAAAGCTATATTAAGGAATGCCATTGAATCTGGCAACATTCCGTCCATGATATTATGGGGACCACCGGGAGTGGGTAAAACAACATTGGCTTTTATCATATCACAATACCTGAACAAGGAATTCTATACCCTGAGTGCTATCAGTTCAGGGGTGAAAGATGTGAGAGATGTGATTGAAAAAGCAAGTAAATCGGCCAACAATTCCATTTTGTTCATAGATGAAATCCACCGTTTCAACAAATCTCAGCAGGATTCATTACTGGGTGCCGTTGAAAAGGGAATCATAACTTTAATTGGCGCTACCACAGAAAATCCATCCTTTGAAGTTATTTCGCCCCTGCTTTCCAGGTGTCAGGTGTATATTCTAAAGAATCTTGAGAAAGAAGATCTTTTGCGGTTACTGGAAACAGCCCGATTATTCTTAGAAAACCAACACAATATTTCTATTTCAATTCCTGAAACCGAAGCCTTGTTGAGAATTTCCGGTGGTGATGCCCGCCGTTTGCTCAATGCCATTGAGCTGGTAGTGAACATGGAAAAGCAGCAGCAAAAAATAGAAATTACCAACGAAATGGTATTGCAGATAGTTCAGCAAAACCTCGCGTTGTACGACAAAGGAGGCGAAATGCACTATGATGTAATTTCTGCTTTTATCAAATCATTGCGTGGCAGCGATCCCAATGCTGCGGTTTATTGGCTGGCCCGCATGATAGCCGGTGGTGAAGACCTCAAATTCATTGCCCGTAGAATGCTGATTCTGGCTTCGGAAGATATCGGAAATGCCAATCCCAATGCATTGTTATTGGCTAACAGTTGTTTTGATGCCGTTAATAAAATAGGTTATCCAGAATCCAGAATCATATTATCGCAAACAGCTATTTATCTGGCAACTTCTCCCAAAAGCAATGCCAGTTATGCAGCCATAGATGAAGCACTGGCTTTGGTCAGCAAAACTGGTGATTTGCCGGTTCCTTTGCATATACGCAATGCTCCAACCAAATTAATGAAAGATATTGGCTATGGCAAAGACTATAAATATGCCCACAGTTTCGAAAACAACTTTGTTGATTTGGAATTCCTCCCCGAAAAAATTAAAGGCAAAAAGTTTTACGAACCACAGAATAATCCCAGGGAAAACGAAGTGAGAATACGGTTGAAAACACTCTGGAAAAATAAATATGGTTATTAGGCTTTTAGGTGTTTAGGATTTTAGACTTTTAGGCTTTTAAGCATTTAAGGGTTTAGGCTTATAGATTATTAGGAAACTTAGTAATTTCTGATTGATTTTTTATGTAAATTTGCAGCTGATTAGATGCCATACAGACATTACACTTTTTCTTACAAAACCCATGAAGACAACATCAACGCATCAGAACGAAGCAATAAAGCAACTGATGTACCGGCATTTCGAAAACGAATATTTTTTCCAGACTTCCCGCAGCAGTGGCCCCGGTGGTCAAAATGTAAACAAGACAGAAACCAGGGTGGAACTGCGTTTTCATGTTGAAAATTCCGGTTTGCTGAGTGATGAAGAAAAAAAAATTATACAAATCAGGCTGAAACATAAAATTAATGCCGATGGCTATTTACAGATAACTGCTCAGGAAAGCCGCAGCCAGCTTGCCAACAAACAACTTGCCGAAGAACGTTTTTATGAATTGTTGTTAAAAGCCCTAAAGAAACATACGGTTCGCAAAGCCAGTCAGCCTAGTTTTGCTTCTGTAAAAAGAAGACTGATAACCAAAAAATATACATCCGTAAAGAAAGAACAACGCAAAAACATATCAGATGATGATATGGAATAAAGCAATACCTGCTTACTTATATAGTTTAGTTTATCATAGTATCTTTGTTTAGCGTAGTGTTCCGCTGCACACCCTCTGTTCAGCGTAGCGTCCCGCTACGCTCTTCAAAATCTTCCTAATGCCTAATTCGTTAATCGCTATTTTTTTAATTTCAGATCAACGAACAATGATTTTTGTCGGTCCTCAGTTCAGCGAAGCGTCCCGCTACGCTTTTTAATTCTGAAAAAACACAAACCACTAAAAAAACAAAAATCTATCATTAGCCCCACCCTCAAAACATGAATTAAAAATCAAGATACATTGGTTCTCTTCAGATTTTTCTTCTTTTCATGGTATTTAAAATCATAGAAATTCATGGAAAATGTTATTAAGGAATCGCTTTATTGAATCATGGGTATATATTTATTCCTGTTTTCAAAAATCACCCAGAGTTCGATAGCTAGTAATACGATGGCCATAGGAAGTCCCGAAGGTAAAATGAAGATGTGGGTTAACACTATGCCTGTCATGACAGGCAAGATAACAATTGCACCCAGGGCCCTGAAACGGGGAATCATAAAAAGAATGCCACCAACAATTTCGGCAACGGCTACCAATGGCAATATCCAGCCGATTTCCATAAAGGCCTGCATCACTTTCATCATATGCTCAGGCATGTCTTTGGGCATGGGCATGTAATTAAAAAACTTATTCAGTCCGGCATTGATAAAAAGTAGTCCGAATAAAATACTGATCACTGTTATTATTTTCTTTTTCATTTTGCTGTGTTGATTGGTTTGTAATTTTTTATAGTATCTATAACAATCAAATGTTAATTATTCCTTTTATATACTAGAAAAATATGTGTAAAAAATGAATGGAATCATATAGAGCGCATGATCTGATATAATTATTCATAATTAGTTACTGAATATATATTGTTTAGAACCCGTTTGGGCTTTGTAGTTTCTAATAATCGCTTTTTCAGACCACCAATTAACGATTTTTGAAAAAATGCATCCCCCCTATTTAAGAACTACCTATCTTCCCGTAAAGTTTTATTTATATAGATCTCCGAAACAATGTTGAAAAAAAACGTTGGTAAATGCACTGAATCAAAGATACATACCCTATTGAGTCATGTGTTTCAGCATACCCGAAAATGCCGGTTTTAAATTCCTGTTACGCACTTTAGAACTGCGATCAGACACGTCCGAACTTCAATCATGCAACTCCGAACTGCTTGTAATCAGCATTTAACTTCATTATCGCATTTTTTCATACAGTTATCTTTTTTCTAAAAGCATGCAGCCATGATTATGAAGAGGATATGAAAAATAAAATTGTTAAATTATGATATATATCAATAAAATTATTTATGTTTGTGACATAATAAATACAGAGGGTATTTGACATATACTTCTACCCAAAATGAAGGACTTTGTATGAGTTTATCATACATATATATCTTTATAGCCAATACCAAATCAACAGACATTCAAACAATTAAATATTAAACTTTCCAGAACATGAAAAATATTGCATTTCTTTTTTTAGCCATTTTTCTTTTTATAGGTTTATTTTCTTGTGTCAATAAAACTGAGAATGCTACCAATAATAAGATAGAAACTCCGATTGCACTGCAAGATGATAAATCACTAAAAAATTACTCAACTATCAGGTCGAATCTAACTGAAGAACTCTATCAAGAGCTAGTAACAAAGTCACCTGAACTCAAAAAACTGGAAGAAGACCTTGAGACCAATAGACCAAAATCAAGTGAAATAAATGATAAGTTTAGTATTTACAACAACAAGTCTGAAGGTTATTATACTTCAACAGAAAGAATCGCTAATTCAATTTCTGACAGCCTATTACGAAACAGGATAATTACCATACTCTTAAAAAGTAAAGATATGTATGCAAAAAAGACAGATGAGCTTACTTCTTTACTTAAGCAGATTTCAATCAACAATTTGACTCTTTCGGATCATCATCTTGTTTTAAAAATTCTTTTAACTTTACCAGTAATTGGAAAATATCAAACCGACAATCTTCCAGACCAAAAGGAAATTAGAGAGTTAATGAAAGAACAAGAAAATTTAATCAAACAACTTGATAAGCTAACTCCTAAATACTGATATTTAAAAAATTAAAAAATAACTGACGACAAAGGACTGGCTATAAGAACAAAGCTTGCAAGCGTGGCTTAACAACAAAAGAAATAAACAACAGCTTATTTACTAATTTAGCAAACTGAATAGAAAAAAACGCTATACTACCCGAATGAGAGCAAGTTGCGGAATGTCAAATTATTTAAAAACAATATATATCTGAGAATTGATTTTTTTATATGATTCGGATAGTACAGAATATGAGAACATCAAAAACAAGTTAAAGCTTTGCAATTTAAATTACAAAAAACCTTATTTAAATTTAAAAACCTTAGTAGCAATGAAAACAATAGCATCAAATTAAACCTTATTTCAAATCAAAAACCTTAGTAGCAATGAAAACAATAACATCAAATTAAACCTTATTACCTTATACATAAATTAAAATAAGGTAATAAGGTTGAAAAATAATGATAACAATATGGCTACTAAGGTTGGTAACAAAAATGAGGTTTAAAATGAAAAATTTAAAACCCTTGATCGTAATAAAAACTGATAATATTAAAATTATTTCTATCAAACAAATGTAATTAAACAACAACATAAAAACCTTATTTCAAATCAATAACCTTAGTAGCAATGAAAACAATAATAACACATTAAACCTTATTTTAATTTAATAACCTTAGTACTTTACAATTTAAATTACAAAAAAACCTTATTTTAATTTATTAACCTTAGTAGCAATGAAAATTGAATACAATAATTTATACACACATTTTGTTTTTACAACACACCTGCGTGAACCAATAATTGAGGAAATACACAGGGAAAGAATAGAAAAATATATAACAGGTATTGTAAACAATAACGAATTTAAATTATATGCAATATATGCAAACCCGGAACATTTGCATTTTTTAATTTCACGTTCACCAAAGCAATCTGAAGAAAATTTAGCAAGTATAGTAGGTAACAGTTCAGCTAAATTCATTAATGATAATAATTTATGTAAAGGAGTATTTGCATGGCAGATTTCAGCTTCAGCTTTCTCAGTCTCAAAAGCTGATGTTGATAAGGTTTGTAAATATATAATTAATCAACCTCATCATCATCGTAAAATTAGTTTTCAGGAAGAATATGATGAATTTATAAAGTTTTATCAAAAAACGCTACATCCATTGAATGATGAAATTAAATAAAGTAATAAGGTTAAAAAGAATTTTAAATTAAATGACACTTATGCAAACCTGCTTTTCAAGCTGGACGTTTATGAAAATGCGCAAGAATATGCAGAAACAGCTATTTTATTAGCAAAACAAGATGAAACAGATTGTAAAGATACGGAGTTGCTATTAAAGAAAATAAGAAAGTTTAAATAAAACAATAATATTAACAATATAAAATTATAAACATGAAAAAAATAAACTTTTTAGGATTAGTTGTGCTTACTATGCTGTTAAGCACTTATGTAAATTCACAGCATATAG
>CAIUKU010000232.1 GCA_903899825.1 uncultured Bacteroidales bacterium
CATCCATCAAGATGGATATACAAGAAACTAATCCTAAGCTTATTGAGCAATTCGAAAAACAATTGCTATTAGTTGCTTAACCCGAACTCAGGTTATTAGGTGATTTGAACAAGAAGTAAAAAAAATTCCAAAAAAGAGTAAGCTTGTTAGTATTATTTTTGTGTTCATGTGTTTGTATTTTATTAAATTACTGAAAAAGTTATTTTAGAATATATTAAATTGTTATTTAGACGATTGAACTATTTATGCTTGGTAGGAATAATAAAGAGTGAACCAGCTAATTAACATAAAAAAATAAAGGTTGTAGCTTAGCTTAGCGTTGTGATTTCTATTGCATATAGATTAGCATATAATTAAATTATGGATGAGAAAAAATTGGAGACTTTGTATTGTAAAATCATGGAATATTAATATTTACAAATCTTTAGATAGAATGTTTCTGGCAAACTGATTGCCGTATGGCAAGGGACGCGCATTCGGGAATTTTGCGTTAAAAATCAAGACGGATTGAATGAGCGATGGCCTGTGCAGCGTTCCCGAAGTCACAACGGATAATATTAACTATGAAAAAGAATGTTTATTTTGTGACGACTGGGGGCGCGGTAGGTATTCAATTCGTTTGATTTTTAGCAAAATTATCGTAAGCGCTGATTTTTTTGTAACTTTTTTCATCAGGAAAAAAGTTAAAGAAATTCGTTTTCAATATCTTTGAATTTGCTGAAAATAAAAATAATAAATAGGTGCCTTTTTATGATAATAAAAAATATGCTTACATTTAAATGTATGTATTGTGAGAGATATAATTTCCAACGCTTTTCTTATTTAAAGCCAAAATAAAGAATAATTTTCATATGTCTATTTTTTAATATTATTTATTTGTACATATGGAACTCGCCAAAATAATCATCCTCGTGTGTGTGAATATTTTCACATGGCTCGTTTCATGCTCAGGTTTACATCCATCCTTTTCTTTTAAAATAAATTACAAGTGAAATAACAATTAAACACATTACGCCGAATACCATCCAGAAAGCATAAGGATGACCCTGAAAAGGCAAACCTATATTCATACCATACATACCTGTAATCATAGTAAGTGGTAACATTATTGAAGAAAAGAAAGTGAGTATCTTCATAATCTCATTGATACGGTTGGTTTGTAATGAATCAAAAGTCTTTGATAAACCTTCTATTAATTCAGCGTAATCTTCTACCATGTCCCACATCTTTTGGTAATAGTCGAGAATATTTCCCCAGTACTCTTCCATATCATCAGCATAACCTTTGATATCGCCCGATTCAAATTTATGAAACAAACGAAGTTGTGGTTTAAAAATGGTATTAATCAGTATGATATTTTTACGGGTAACCGATATACGTTCAATGGTTTTTTCAGCCTTTTTATTAAAAAGTTCACGGTTAATAAGTTCAACTTCACCACCTAGACGCAATAACAAAGAATAGGTTTCAACCATCAGGCGGTCCAGAATAGTGTAGAGCAAACCATCGCTGCTGCCCGAAATGCTTTCATCAAGTTTGATTGAATTTTCTTTAAATGAATTGAATAAATTTTTGATTACCCAATGCGATTTACCGATAGAAATAATATAATCTTTGCCCCAGAATATCTTCACTTCTTTGGTTCTGACAAATTTATTGGCTTTGTCGAGGTAAGGAAAATGCAGAATCATAAAATAGTAATCATCGTAAATATCAATTTTAGGACGTTGATTAATACTCCTGCAGTCTTCAATATCAAGGGGATGGAAATGAAAATTATCTTTAAGGTAATTAAGGTCTTCTTCTGAAGGATTGAGAATGTGGTACCATTTCAATTTTCCTGATTCTATCGTTTCAATCATGCTGCGGTCCTCCTTAATTTAGTGATAATTTATTATCTCTACATGGGTAAATTATTTTTTACAAAAGTACTGATTTAAGGTTAAAGTAAAAAACAAAAAGAATAATTTGTTTTTTGAGAAATAATATACAAACCTTCAAATCCACATTAATAAAATAAAATACTTGATAGTCATCAGATGACATAAAACATGATATTTGATGCAAGTAATTAAATTTCAATTCATCAGATGACTTGCGGATATTAGGATAAACAATAAACGATTTATAATTTACCTCAACAACGTCACACTTCCATGTATTTCTTTTTCTACGTTTTTATTGAATGTGCGGTTTTCTGTGTATTTTATCGCCCAGTAATACACGCCTGACTGTGCATCTCCTCCTGCATATTTGCCATTCCAGCCCGTATTGATATCCTGGGTTTCAAAAATCAGATTCCCCCAGCGGTTGTATATCATCATCTGCAGCTTATTTATTTCTTTGGTAGTCGCTTTAAATACATCATTAATACCATCGTCGTTGGGCGTAAATACATTGGGTACCCAGATTTCGGAGCATTTTTTAAATTCTATGCTGTCGGATGCCATACAGCCGTTGTTGTCTACTTTCAGCCAGTAAACGCCAGGTTCTTTCACAGTTAATGTATTTGAATTGCTGCCATCATTCCATAAATAAATCCCTGTCAGATTATTAACAGTCAGATTTATTTCATCGCCTGCACATAAATAGGTATCTTCCCCTAAATTTATGATTTGTTTTGGAATAACATTAATCGTTATACCTGAAGTATCCTGACAATTATTTGCGGTTCCGGTTACAAAATAAAAAGTGGAATTTTGAGGATTTACCGTTAAAGTACTGCCTGTAGTAGTGGTATTCCATACAAAAGTAGTTGAAGGAATATCACTGACAGCAGTTAAAATGACAGTTTCACCTTCACATACAGGATTTTTATCAGCAGAAGTAGTAATTACAGGCAATGGTTTAACAGTTAGGGTCACAAAAGCTGTATCCACACATTGATTTAATTTTCCAACAACATAATAAGATGAAGTAAGCAATGGATTTACATTAATGGTAGTGGTAGTCGCTAAATTATTCCAGACATACGTTGTGGAAGGCAAATTACTTGAAACAGTAAGAATAATTGATTCACCTTTGCAGATGGATGGGTTCGTTGGAGCAATCTGCAACGCAGGAGTAGGATTCATTGTTACATTGATGGTATCGTAGCCATTACATCCTGATGCATTGGTAACCTTTAGCCAATATGAACCCTGTGCATTAACACTTATCGTTTGTGTAGCTGCATTATTTGACCACAGATAAGATGAAAAACTTTGTGAGGGCTGTAAAATTACACTCCCCCCCTGGCAAAACGAAGTATCATTGCCCAGCGAAAAGTTTACCGGACCTGGATTGCTTAATGTTTTGGAAAGTGTTTTGCTACAACCTAAACTATCGGTTAAAGTAAGTGTATAATTCCCTGCAGTTAGATTGCTGAGGTTTTGCGTAGTTTGCACCGGTGTAGTATTCCATGAGTAAGTAAATGGAGGATACAAACTATTCACTGTTGTATTTATTGAACCGTTATTTCCACCAAAGCAAGCCGGATTTGTAAAAGAAGTGATACTTAGATTTATACTATCATATTTGACAATGGCAGTATCTTGTATCATGCATCCATTGGCTTGTTTTGCCTGTATCCAATATATGCCCGGCAAAGAAACCGCAAGAGATGAAGTAGTTGCACCGGTAGACCATTGATGATTTGTAAAACCTAAACCCGGATTTAAAATTAAATTCTGTCCAATGCAAAGGATAGAGTCTCTGATTACATTACTATTCACAGGCAAAAAAGTAAGATTAATGGTATCTCTTACCGTGCAACCCTGATTACTGATGGCTTTTACCCAATAGCTTCCGTTGTTTTGAACTGTTATTTGCTGAGATGTTGCACCGGTTGACCACAAATAGGATGTGTATCCGCTTCCAACTGCTAAGGTTTTGTTTTGCCCCTGACAAATGGTGGTATCATTGCCTAAGTTTATTTGTGGATTTGATACATTTACGATTATAGTATCTGAACAGCTAGTCGTTCCATTTGTAACCAGAACAGAATAGCTTGTTGTTTGAATGGGTGAAACTGAAATGGACTGGGTAGTATCACTGGTTGACCATAGGTATTGATTTATTTGTAATTCAAGTATAAATTTAAAAATGTCATTACCAATCGCATCATTCCAGCAATCGCTATTTTCTAACAGTATATAATCTTCATTTCCTTGATTATTAGGTTCATTAGGACCCCAATATGTACAACACAAAGGTTCTCCTGTTATCCATTTATACTGTCCTTCAAGTAATTCATCAGTTAAGCCTAACCATAATCTTTCATTCCCATTTAGATTTGTTAAAAATAATTCCTCTTCATAACTGTTAATTGTTGCTAAATGACCTCCTTTACTATTACAGATTTGTTTGGCATTATTCCAATTTGTAGCAGTATCCGACATATAGTAAAGATGATTATTTAACACTCCTAAATAAGTAAATCCTGCGATGCTGTCATTAATGTGGTTTGAATTTGTTGTTGTAACAGATAAACATAAACTATCTCCTTTACAAATTATAGTATCATTCCCATTGTTAATTTTCGGATTCAATACATTTACTGTTATGGTATCCATACAACTTATATTTCCAATGCTAACGTTTAATGTATAAGTTGTAGTTTGAGTTGGTGTAACTGTAATAGATTGAGTTGTATCATTGGTTGACCAGTGGTAGCTTGCAAATGATGCTGCATTGCTTAAATTGTAAATTTGCTGTATTTCAGTATTGAATAAGGCTCTGTTATATATAAAAATATCATCCAGTTTTCCGTTATGGTATTCAAATGCACCATGCGGGTCTCTTCCAATTTCCATTGGAGTTATCTTATCAATAACAAAACTCCCTGAAGAAGATGCTTGTGTTATATAAATTCCATTTACAAATAGCTCAGCAATATTATTCGAATATTTTACAACTATATGTGACCATTGATTATTCGGAACTGCTGAAGTTAAATTATATCCATTTCCATTGATGATCACTGAAAAATTACTTCCTCCATAATACACCCTGTAATCTATGGGAAGAGCATTATTGGACTTACAAACCAGATAAATCTGTCCATTAACAGGAAACACCCAACCACAAATTGTTGCCAGTGTTGTAAGTGAGGAAAGTGTATTGGAATTTGATACTGTAATATAATTGCTGTTCCCGTTAAAACCATAGGCTGAATTAACATTACCTATTCTGTCTGTTGTCAATGTTGCTCCCATTACTGTCCCATTATTTCCATTTCCGCTTTCATCATTTGCATTGCCACAGAAAGGATAATAAGCTACCAATCCCTGTTGCAGATTAGCCGGTAACTGAGATTTTGAACAAATATTTTGTAAGCTTGCCTGTGCAGATAAAACAACACTTTCCCCTTTGCAAATGGTTGTATCAGCACCATTATTTATCTGAGGATTTAACACATTTACCGTTATGGTATCCATACAGCTTATATTTCCATTGGTAACGTTTAATGTATAAGTTGTGGTTTGAGTTGGTGTAACTGTAATAGATTGAGTTGTATCATTGGTTGACCATAGACAAGAACTTTGGTTTCCGAGATTAAATAATTGACTAACTTCAAGGGGTGATAAAGGACGATTATAAGCAAAGACATCATCAACTTTACCATTTAAATGTTGTGTGCTAATTTCGCTAATTCTTAAAGTTTTATTTCCAGTAAAATTAATAGGTGAAATTATATTTCTTTGATTCAATAATAATCCATTTACATAAAGGTATTCTATTGTATTATTGTAAACT
The DNA here is from genome assembly GCA_903899825.1 of uncultured Bacteroidales bacterium. GTDB lineage: Bacteria > Bacteroidota > Bacteroidia > Bacteroidales > JACABE01 > JACABE01. The sequence continues at coordinate 5,737 of CAIUKU010000232.1, forward strand.
ATAGTAACATTTGTCCAATCAAGCGTACTTGTTGATGTTTGACCCGACCAGGGAGTATACCATGAACCATTAGTAATATCGTATAAATCCCAACTCGTTGAATTAAGATTATATGAAAAATTCCAATAATGAGATAGAACATTAATATCCCCAAGAGCTCCAAATGATTGTATTAAACCAGACGGAAGTCCATTTAATTTTATCCAACATGAATAAGTGAAATTTTGATCTAATAAAGGTAAAGAGTCAGCAGAAATATGGCTACTTACTCCATCAAAACTAAATGCACAATTCGTATTCCCAAATCTATCCGAAGTAATTGTTGCCCCATTTACTGTTCCGTTATGAGCATTTCCACTTTCATCATTTGCATTGCCACAGAATGGATAATAAGCTACCAGTCCCTGTTGCAGATTAGCCGGTAGCTGAGATTTTGAACAAATATTTTGTGAGCTAGCTTGTGCAGTTAAAACAACGCTTTCCCCTTTACAAATGGTCGTATCCTGTCCATTATTAATTTGTGGATTTAAAACATAAACCGTGGAACTATCAACAAAAGTTATGCTTCCGTTTGTTACAGTTACAGTATAATTAGTTGTTTGATTTGGTGAAACTGAGATAGTAGCTGTGGTTGCTCCGGTTGACCATAGGTATTGTAGGCTTGTATTTACGTTCAAAAGTTTAACTTTTAAATTATCTATTGACCAACTTTCATCAAGCAAATGATTGATAGCAACATTTATAGTTTTATCAACAAATCTTAAATATAAAGTATTGCTGCTATTCAGCACTTTAAATGAAAGCTTATACATGCTTGAAAGGTAACCCGATGCAAAAACAAATGGTAAATTTGATAAAAAGCTAGCTGTTTTATAAGGATTATTTGCTAATAAATAACTAGAAGGATAAGATTGGGGGTAGCCATTTAAGTTGGAAAATGTAGTATATAGAATAGTATCAGTATTAACCATAAAAATGAATGCATCAGGCCCTACAACATTACCGTTATTTACTAAATTCCCATCCCAGGAATCGTGTATATATAAATCAAAACATACTTCTACACTATCATGTGTTGGTAATGAGTTTAAATTTAAAGTAACAAAAGAATCAATGTAAGGACCTAAATTCTTAGACCCATTAAATGTAAAGCGGTTGGTATCGCTCCATTCAGTTCCGACTGTATTTTCAAAATCCTGAAAATACTGCCAGGTATTGCTTACAGGTGCATTTGCCATTAAAGTAAGAGTTTCTCCTCTGCAAATGGTCGTATCATTCATTGAAGTTGTAGTAGTTGTAAAATCAACATGTATTGTATCCGAACTAAAACATCCACCACTATTGGTTACTTTTACCCAATAGGTTCCACTAGTGTTTATATTTATTGTTTGGGTTGTATCGTTGGTACTCCATAAATAAGTTGAACCGGCATTTCCGGCATTCAGATTTAAAGTGCTGCCTTGGGTAAGAGTGGTGTCGTTGCCAAAATTAACCAATGGTTTGGGATTAACAATAACCGTAGCTGATGCGGTTCCATATCCGCAACTTGTACAAGGTAAGGTACCCTGAACGCAAATTGGCAGATTTGTACTCACTGAATAAATTCCGGATGAACCAACTTTAATGCTTTGTGTTGTTGCTCCATTACTCCAAAGATATGAACCTGCTGCACTCGATGTAAGCGTAACTGAATCTCCAAGGCAAAAACTTAATGGGCCATTGAATGTTATTGTTGGTTGAGTTTGTGTTGATGAAGTATAAACCCCCATGTCTAAAATAGATACCCATGATGGTGAAGTTAACGTATTTACCCTTATACCTCTTACATTTGTTAACGGTGAAGCACTGTAACATCTTTCAATTAACTGGTAGGTATAATAATATCCAACAATAGTATCAACCAATGTCCAGTTAATCATATCAGGGGATGTTAGTATTTGATGATAAACATTCCCATCGGGAGTCATATCAAACATAATATTAATATTGTTAATTGTATATGTAGCTAATAAATCAACCTGCCAATATTGAGGAGCAAATGTCCCTGCATTCCATGCATTATTACAATCTCCATCAACAGCTGCACCTGGAATTGCTCCTGCCCAGACTGCATAATTGCTTGCTATAGATGGTTTGCCTAAGGCAACATTGTTACATTGTGCAAAAATATTATTTTTATTAGCAAATAGGATAAATATGATAATAAAACATAAAATGCTGTAATACTTTTTCATAAGCACTTTTTTAAGAATACCAATTTACAAATATAATAATAAAAAATATATAAA
>CAIUKU010000233.1 GCA_903899825.1 uncultured Bacteroidales bacterium
AACAAAAATTAAGTATTTTTGTTTGGATAATAAAAAAATTAAAAAATAAAGTGTGGAACAAAAAAAAGTTTTTATAGAAACTTATGGTTGTCAAATGAATTTTTCTGATAGTGAAATCGTAGGATCTATCATGAAATCTATAGATTATGAGCTAACTACGGATATTAATCAAGCCAGTGTAATTTTTTTGAATACCTGTTCTATACGTGACAATGCTGAACAAAGAGTAAACAGACGTTTAAAAGAACTGAGATCCTATAAAAAGAAAAATCCTTATTTAAAAATTGGATTATTGGGTTGTATGGCCGAACGACTTAAAGAACAGATATTTAACGAAGAAGCCGTTGATTTGATTGTTGGACCGGATGCTTATCGTGACTTGCCAAATTTATTGAATGCTGTTGATAGTGGACAAAAAGCTGCCAATGTTATACTTTCAGAAGAAGAAACTTACGCTGAAATTCAACCCGTAAGACTTGACTCTAACGGTATTTCGGCTTTTATTTCAATTATGAGAGGATGCGAAAACTTCTGTACCTATTGCGTAGTTCCCTATACCAGAGGAAAAGAGCGCAGCAGAAATCCTGATACTATTATTAATGAGGCCATAGATTTATTTGAAAAAGGCTACCGCGAAATAACATTATTGGGGCAAAATGTAAATTCCTATCAATGGGAATCTGATTCAACGATGAATTTTACAAAATTGCTGGAAAGAATTGCTTTGATAAATCCTCTGCTGAGAGTTAGATTTGCGACTTCTCATCCAAAAGACATTTCTGATGAACTTTTATTTACTATTGCTAAACATGAAAATATATGCAAAGCAATTCATTTGCCAGTTCAATCTGGAAGTAGTGAAGTCTTGAAAAAGATGAACAGAAAATATACCCGTGAATGGTATATGAACAGAATAGAAGCTATCAAAACAATTATTCCTGATTGTGCTATATCTACAGATATCATTGCGGGATTTTGCTCAGAGACAGAAGAAAACCACCAGGATACACTTTCTTTGATGAAATGGGTTGGTTTTGATTATGCTTTTATGTTTAAATATTCTGAAAGACCTGATACCATTGCAGCTAAACGTTTTAAGGATGATGTTACGGATGCCGTAAAAAGCAAACGTTTAGAAGAGATTATTGAGCTTCAAATGCAATTAGCATTGGAGAGTAATAAAAGAGACATTGGGAAAACATTTAAAGTATTGATTGAAAATATTTCAAAAAGGTCAAAACTCAAACTTTCAGGAAGAAATAGTCAAAACAAGGTTATTGTATTCCCAAAAGAAGATATGAATATTGGCGATTATGTTACAGTCAAAATTTTAGATTGTACATCCGCCACATTAATTGGAGAAATTGTATAATATATTGGTATTTAACAATATGTGTTAAATAATAGAATTTGAATTACATTTTTATAATAAAAACATCAGGTATAAGTGCGTTTTTAATCTTCTTTTTGCAAAAAAAATCTTACTTTTGCGAACTAATTGGATAAAATTTTGCTTAGTCTTAAAATTTAATCATTGAATAATGAAGCATATAAAAACTATAAATAAAAAAATCAGCCTTATCGTATTCATTTCGGTCAGCATTTTTTTAACATCCTGTACATCTCAAAAAAAATTGATATATTTACAGGAAAAAGCAAATAGTGTCAGCGGAAATAATGTCTATGCGAATAAGATTCCGGAATATCATTTAAGAGCAAATGATATACTCTATGTTAAAATCATCAGTCTTAGTACTGAAAATTCAGACTTTTTTAATGGAGGCTCCTCTACAGGTAGTTTGTATCAATACCAAAATGAGATTGGTATTTATTTAAACAGTTACACAATTAGTGATTCCGGATTCATTAATTTCCCGATTTCAGGAAATGTTTTTGTAAAAAACTTAACTATAGCCGATGCACAAAAAGAAGTTCAAAAAGCCATGGGAAAATACCTTAAGGATGCCACAGTGGTGGTAAAATTAGCCAGTTATCGGGTAAGTATTATCGGAGATGTTGAACGGCCCGGTGTTTATTTATTCTATCAGGATAAGGTAAATATTCTGGAAGCAATTGCTAAAGCAGGTGATTTGACTCCATATGGTAATCGTTACCGTGTAATGCTGGTTCGGAAAACAGAATCAGGTGATAAAATCAGCATGGTAGATTTAACAGATAGAAATTTGCTACTTAAAGAAGAATTCTTCATTTTACCTAACGATATTATTTATATCGAGCCTAATAAAACAGCTAAGGCATTAGGTTTTGCAACTTTCCCCTGGTCAGTGGTACTTTCTACAGTTTCAACAATTGTTACAATTTATGCTTTACTTCGATAGTAATTCATAGTTCATTAAAAGAAAAATTATTCTCATTTTAAAAATTATAAAAGTGGAACAATATCAAGCAAAAAACAATCTACCACAACAAGAACAACACGAAGAAAAAGTGGATATTATGTCCATTGTTTTTAAAATATTGTCGAATTGGCATTATTTTGCTATTTCAATTATTTTAACTTTGCTACTGGCTTTTGTTTTCAATAAATACTCTGTTCCGATATATGAGGTAAAGTCAACCGTATTAGTGAAAGATGAAAAAAAAGGTGGTGATATGGGTGGTGGAGAGCTTTTAAAAGGACTCGATCTTTTTGGTTCTCAGAAAAATGTTCAAAATGAAATAGGCGTTTTACAATCGTATTCATTAACCAACAAAGCAATCAAGCAATTAAATTTTTATGTATCGTATTTTGCTGAAAGTAAATTTAAAACAGAAGAACTTTATAAAGAAAACCCTTTTGAAGTCGTCATAGATACTGCTTTTAACCAATTGGTCGGGGTTCAGATTTCTGTTAAAATTCTTTCGAACGATAAATACGAACTCGAAATTCCTGAACAATCAGATGCTACTGTATTTGATTACAAAGTAGAAAAAGCATTGGAAGATAAAGTGAATATTAAAAAAGTTGTAAAAACATTGTATTTTGGTGAAACCTATAAGGATGATTTCCTGAATTTGAAAATACTGTTAACACCTAAATATAAAGGCAAAGAAACGAATGGGAAATTCTTTCAATTTACAATTAACGATTTAACACAAATAACAACTCAATTTAACAGTTCAAAAATTGAACCTATTAATAAGGAAGCTACTGTTTTAGCTATTATGGTTAAAAACAAGAACAAACAAAAGGCTATTGATTTTATCAATGCGCTTACAAATGCTTATATTAATAGTGATCTGGAAGAGAAAAACCTTATTGCTACCAATACGATAGGTTTTATTGATGGTCAGCTTTCCGGAATTACTGATTCTATGCATATTGTTGAAACCCAACTTCAAAACTTCAGAACAGTTAATAAAATTATGAATGTAAGCGATGAAGCTAAAATTGTATACGAAAAAGTAGCTGAACTGGACAATCAGAAAGCAATAGAATCCTTAAAATCAAGATATTACAAATACCTTACTGATTATTTTGCCAACAATACCATAGTAAAAAACGATATTATAGCCCCTGCCACCATGGGAATTGAAGATCGTCTATTGGCTAAATTAGTAGAAGAGTTGGTTAGTCTTTCTTCTGAAAAAGAAAAATTAAAGAGTTCCTCTACGTCTATCAATCCTGTAGTTACAGCTATTGATTCAAAAATTGAGAATATCAAGAAATCATTGGTTGAAAATATTAAGAATATTGTTAATATGTCGAATATTAGCATTAAAGAATTGGATAAAAGGATAGCCTCAGTACAAATGGAACTTAATAAATTACCTGCTACTGAAAGAGATCTCATAAATATCGAAAGAAAATTTAAAATCAATGATGAGATTTATACTTTCCTTCTGCAGAAAAGAGCTGAATCTGCTATTGCAAAAGCTTCAAATGTTCCTGATAATAAAGTAATTGACATCGCCAGAGCTGCTGAAAAAGTATATCCTAAAACAACACTGAATTATATTATTGCATTTATTCTTGGTCTTTTAATTCCGATTATTTATTTGTTTGTTAAAGATTTTATGAATAATACAATCATTGAAAAAGCTGATATCGAAAAAATATCTTCTTTTCCTATTATCGGGCATATTATTCATAGTGACAGAGAAAGTAATACAGTAGTTCAGGATTCCCCAAAATCTTCTATTGCTGAATCATTTCGTTCTGTCAGAACCAATTTGCAGTTTATTGCAAAGGGTAAAGAAAAGCAAACAATACTGGTAACCTCTACCATGGTGAGTGAGGGTAAAACTTTTGTTTCTATCAACCTTGCTTCTATTTTTGCTTTATATGGAAAAAAAACCTTGCTAATGGGCTTCGATTTGCGTAAACCTAAAATATACCAGGATTTTGCTCTAACCAATACCGAAGGTATCAGTTCTTATTTGATTGGCAAAAGTAAACTGGAAGATATTATACAAAAATCGTTTATTCCCAATCTTGATATCATTATGGCCGGGCCAATTCCCCCCAATCCTTCTGAATTAATAGCTTCTGAAAAAAATGATGAACTATTTGCCAAGTTAACTGAAATTTATGATTACATTATTATTGATACTCCTCCAGTTGGATTAATTACAGATGCTTTTTTATTGATGAAATTTACCGATGCCAATGTTTATGTTACCCGTCAGAATTATACCAACAAAAAAGTGTTCAAATCAATAATCACTGATATTGAAAAAAGGAATGTTTGTAAATTTAATATTCTTGTGAATGATGTGCGTCTTGATCGCGATTCTACAGGTTATGGTTATGGTTCCGGATATGGATATGGATATGGATATGGATATGGATACGGGTATGGATACGGATATGGTTATTATTCTGATGACAATACCAAAATCAAGAAAAAATCAGTGCTTAATAAAATAAAGAAGTTTTAAAAATACAGATAAAAGTAAAAAATCTTATACTTCTGCTGAAGTATAAGATTTTTTTTACCAAAGAAAATGCAAATAAAACATTTTACCATTCCTGTTTTTATTCCGGAATTGGCTTGTCCTTTCAGATGTATTTATTGCGATCAACATAAAATTTCCGGGACAGGAAACATTCCAACTACTTCCGATATAAAAAAGATTATAGATAGAAACTTATCAACAATATCTAACCTTAATACCGAGATAGAAATAGGTTTTTTTGGGGGGAGTTTTACCGGGATTCCAACTCATCAGCAGCAAGCTTATTTAGAAATTGCACATGCATATATCAGGCAAGGTTTAGTAAAATCAATTCGTTTGTCAACACGTCCTGATTATATTTCCTCTGATATCCTTAAATTACTTCTGAAGTATGGGGTGAAAACAATTGAGTTGGGTGCACAATCCCTGGATGATGAAGTGCTCATCCTATCAAAAAGAGGACATACTTCAGATGACGTTAGAAAAGCATCCCAATTAATCAAATCCTTTGGTTTTGAACTTGGTTTACAAATGATGATAGGATTACCCGGAGATACTAAAGAGAAGTCAGTTGAAACTGCCAATAAAATCGTAGCATTCGGAGCTGATAATACCAGAATTTATCCAACGATTGTTATTAAAGGAACTTATCTTGAACAGCTTTACAATAAAGGTGATTACATTGCTTTAAGTATGGATGAAAGTATTGATATATTAAAAGTAATAGTCCCTGTTTTTGAAAAAGCAAATGTGAAAATAATACGGATCGGTCTTCATCCATCCGAAGATTTGCAGGGAAGTGCTTTGGTTGCGGGACCTTATCATGTGTCATTGAGAGAATTGCTTGAAACAAAGCTTTGGAAAGATGCAGTCAGCCCATATTGTATAAACTTAAAAAATCATCAAAATATAAATATTTTTGTAGCTGAAGGAATGTACAATTTTGCCATTGGCTATCATGCGGAGAATAAAAAAATGCTTGAAAAATACTATAAGAAAGTCAAATTTTTATTAGATACCAACTTAAATAAAAGAGATTTTTATGTACATACTTATTGATCATAGAATTCCGGATAAAGCTAAAAGAGAATTGGCCAAATATGGTCAACTTCTTGAGTTGGGGAAAAATAATATAACTTACGAAGCCATTTCTTCTCACCCCGATATTTTTTGCTGCCAAACACCAGATAAGATTATTCTTGCTCCCAATACACCAATAGCTATTCTTGATAAATTTGAGGATTTAAAAATCGATTATATTTTCGGTAAAAATGCAGTAGGATTACTGTATCCGCACACTTCACATTATAATGCAGTAGTTACGCATAAATTTGTAATTCACAATACCAAAAATACTGATGAAAGCATAATTGAAAATTCATATGGAAAAGAAATAATTTCAGTCAAACAGGCTTATACACGCTGTAATTTGATTGCTTTACAGAAAAACTATTTTATTACTTCCGATAAAGGAATATTTAAACAACTTCAATCCAATCATGATTTTACTGTAATTTATTCAAATCCTGATCAGATAATTTTGCCGGGGATGAAGCATGGCTTCCTGGGAGGTTGTTGTGGTATATATCAAAATTATTTATTTGTAACAGGAAAATTAAAATTCCTGGCAGAAGAAAAAGCAATCAGATTTTTTTTGGATGCTTTGGATATGCAAATAATTGAATTATATGACGGTCCGCTTTTTGATGGAGGGAGTATCATTTTTATAGCGCAATAATATTTAGCATAGACGTTATAATTTATACGCTTTGTTCTATTATTTTGTACTTTTACAAACTTAAATTTACTTTTACTATGAGAAAATTATCTTTATTTGTCTTGAACTTTTTAGTAGGGTTTTATCTTTTTACTGTTTCAGCTCAAAATAATATTTCAATGAAAGATAAAATTGAAAATATTTTTGGTAAAAAAACAGAAGTTCAGTTTAAATTTTCAATCACTTCTAAAGCTGAAATTAATAAGCTGACTAAAATTATTTCTATCGAAAATGTAAAAGATAATGAGGTAACTGCCTATGCCAATAAAAATGAATTTACTCAATTTTTGCAATTGAATTATAATTTTCAGATTATTAATACCGTAATAAATCCTGCTGATTTGAACATGCTGGATAAGCTGGATACTAAAGATATTCAGGCCTGGGACTTCTATCCTACATATAGTGTTTACGATAGTCTGATGACAAGATTTCAGACCAATTATCCCAATTTATGCAGAACTTTTAGTATTAAAACATTAAACAGTGGCAGAAAATTACTTTTTGTTAAAATTTCAGCGAATCCTGATTCCAGTGAAAGTGAGCCTAAATTTTTATATACATCCTCCATGCATGGAAATGAGCTTACCGGTTATATTTTAAATCTTCATCTGATTGATTATTTGTTAAGTAATTATGGAACAAATGCCCGCATTACCAATATGATAAATAATATGGAAATCTGGATCAATCCATTAGCCAATCCCGACGGTACTTATAAGGGAGGAAATTCAACGGTTGCTAATGCTACAAGAGGAAATGCGAATAATATTGATTTTAACCGGAACTTTCCCGATCCACAGGATGGTCAACACCCTGATGGGAATGCATGGCAGCCTGAAACCATGGCTTTTATGGCATTGGCAGATAGTATTCAGTTTACAATGTCAGCAAATTTTCATGGAGGCGCTGAAGTAGCCAATTACCCATGGGACACCTGGGATACATTGTCTCATAAACATGCTGACAATACCTGGTGGAGATATGTAAGCAGAGAATACGCCGATACAACTCATCTTTATGGTTTTTCGGGTTATTTCGATGATGAAGAAAATGGAATCACCAATGGATATGCATGGTATAGAATTACAGGTGGTCGTCAGGATTATATAAATTATTATAAACATTGCAGGGAAGTTACATTAGAAATAAGCAATACCATGACTCCTCCTGCTTCTCAATTGCAAAACTTCTGGAATTATAACTATCGTTCAATGCTCAACTATATGGAACAGTGCTTATATGGCATCAAGGGTATTGTAAGCGACAGTATTACCGGTCTGCCTTTAAAAGCAAAAGTATTTATTCAGGGACATGATATTGACAGTTCTTTTGTATATTCTGTTTTACCTAAGGGGAATTATAACCGACCAATTTTTGCAGGAAACTATAATCTGACTTTTTCTGCACCGGGATATTATTCTAAAACGGTCAATGTAACTACTGTTAATAAAACTACGGTTATAAAAAATGTTCAATTGGTTTCAACCTCAATTGGTCTTCAGGACCTAGAAAAAGGAAATGATTTTAACATTTTTCCAAACCCTGCTAAAAATAGCGTCAGTATAAGTTTTGATAATCGTTTCATGCCGAATACAACTTTGCTTATAAGTGATATACATGGAAAAAATGTATATCAAAAAAGGATTTCTTCAGATACTGAAGTTATTAATATTAGCTTAAAAGGTTTTTCAAAAGGTATTTATTTGGTTAAAGCTATAAATGACAACGAATATTATTCTGTTAAAAAGCTTATAATTAATTAAATACAATATAATTTAAAATTATTCTAAATTACTTGTA
>CAIUKU010000234.1 GCA_903899825.1 uncultured Bacteroidales bacterium
AAATTATGAGAATAATCCTATCCATCTTTCTTATCTGTATAATCACTGGAGGGTATACTTTTGGCCAAAATAATTTTTTGCGGCTTATTGAAAATGAAAAATTTGAAAAGGCCGAAAAAAAAATAAATGAAGCAATCATTGAATCACCCAATGATATTGGCGTTAACTTTTCAATGGCAGTTTTATACCTAAATCGGAAATATCAAAAATATAACACGATAAAATCGTATGAGTATTTAATGAAATCTCAAAGTATTTTCCAAACTAATACAGATGAACATACAATTAAGCAATTAAGCAAGGTGCCAATCAATCAACTTATTTTTACAGATTATACAGATAGCATCAGTAGGCAGGCTTTAGAAGATGCAATTAATATAAATCATGAAGAAAACTATGAAGCCTATCTAAATTACTATCAATCAGCGCCTTCTCATTACAAAAACAAGGCTGTTCAATACAGAGATGTTGCAGCCTTTAAAATTGCCAGAGAAACAAATTCTGAAGCATCTTATCAATATTTTATTCTAAAGTATCCTAATGCCATTCAAAGCTATGATGCAATCAAATATAGAAATGCATTGGCTTATGCAAAGGCTAAAGCTATTGATAACATTCAAAACTATAAAGATTTTGTCAATAAATATCCTGATGCTGATGAAATAAGTCATTCATGGGAAAGAATCCATGAACTCGCTTATGCACAAACTGAAAAAGCAAATACAGCTTTATCCTATCAGTCATTTACAAGAGAATATCCTAAAAGCAAGCAATATCCTAAAGCATATAAGTTGTTTGAGAAAAAACAGTTTATGGAAAATACGAGTATAGGTGATTGGAATTCCTATAAAACATTTGTCGAAAATTATCCAAATAACCCTTGGGTTTCAATCGCTCAGGATAGTTTGTGTATGCTAGGGATCCGAACGGAAGATTTAAACATATTGAAATATTGTGTAGCTAATTTTCCTAAAAGCAAGAAAAATACGGTTCTCTTTTTATTTCACGACCTCTTTACCCTTGATGGGGAAACACAAACATTAGACCTCTTTTATGAAAAATATGATGACGATGAGTTTTCCGAATTAAAACTTAAAGACTATGTATTGGCATCGATGGGAAACGACCTTATGCTTCAGCTACCCTATAGTTCTAATGATTTTTCGAAATATGACGAGTATATCAGAATGGCTGCTCCTCGCGAAAAAGCATTTGTAGCCTTGCAAAGAATGATTGCTCAGGATATTGTAAATAAAAAATGGATGACTGCTATCAATACAATAAATACTTATCAAAATGTTTTTGGACTCAACCATAAAAAAACAAACGAACTGCTTTCAATTTTAAAGTCAAAGTGGAATATTTCAATTAAGATATATTCAGTAGGGAATGGTATTAATACTTCAACTGGAGGAGAATATGTACCTGTTATATCCGCTGATGATAAATTATTGTATTTCTGTGGTCGCGATCGTAAAGATAATTTGGGTGGAGAAGATATTTTTGTTTCAAAAAAAATAAATGGAAACTGGGCTAATGCAAAAATTGTAGCAGATTTATCTTCAGAATCTTCAAATGACGCTCCATTGAGTGTTTCATCAGATGGTAATACAATCTTGCTTTTTAAATCCGGTAAATTGTATTATGCCGAAAAAACAAATACTGGCTGGTCAGAAGCTATTGAGTTTCCTGAAAATATCAATTCAGCTAACTGGCAATCTGATGCTATGATAAGCAGTAATGGAAAAGGCTTACTGTTTTCTTCAACCCACGATGAAGGATACAATTTATACAACAATCTTCAAAAATATCATGGAGACAACCTATATCCATCTGATATTTATATATCTATCCTCGATCAGAACATGCAATGGGGAGACCCTATTAATCTAGGAAAAACAATAAACACAGCATATTGCGAAAGAATGCCCTTTCTTCATCCTGATATGAAAACACTGTATTTTAGTTCCGATGGTCATGGCGGTTTGGGAAAAATGGATGTTTTTAAATCAACACGCCTTGCTGATAGTTGCTGGGATTGCTGGAGTGAGCCTGTAAATATGGGTATTGAGATCAATACAACAGAATCGGATGCGGGATATAAAATTGTAACTTCAGGTGATAAGGCTTATTTTTCCTACGAAAAGAAATCCTATGCCGAAAGCAGTGTTTTGTTTTTATTGGATATTTCAGGAAGTATGCAAGGTAATAAACTTGAAGAGTTGAAAGAAGCTACCTTATCAGTTTGCCAGACGGCTATTGATAACAATTCAGAGGTATCGGTCCTAACTTTTGCCAATAATTGCAATTCTCCTATTTTTGATATACAGCCATTTACTAAAGACATTGCTTCTCTTACTCAATTCGTTGAGAATCAATTTGCTAACGGAGATACCCCTATGTATGAAGCCTATTATTATGCATGTGATTACATGAAAAAATTCTCAAATCCTAAGAGTAAAAATAAAGTCATTACATTGATGACAGATGGTGATGCAAATGGTTGCAATACATTAGATTATGTGCTAAATGCTATTAAAATTGAAGGTAATATTTACAAAACTCAAACCATTGCTTATGAAGTTCAACCATACAGTATTGCCTTAAGAGATTTGCAAAACATTTCAATATTTTCGAAAGGAAAATTCTATCAGACGAATGGAGTATCCGATATAGGCAGTGCTTTTGAAAATGCAAATAATGATATTTTTAATATCAGCTCATCCGTTAACAACAAAGATATTTATTGTATAAATCTTCCCAATTCGCTTCGTCCCGATTTTGTAGCTACAGTATCTGGTAAATTATTGGATAAAAACAATCAACCAGTTGCAGCTGAAATTCGTTGGGAAGACTTGGAAACAGGCAAAAATGTTGGACAATCAAAAAGCGATCCTGCAGACGGCAGTTTTTTTATCATACTTCCGCTAGGTAAAATATATGGATATTATGTAGATAAAGATGAATATTTCCCGATATCAAAAAATATTAATCTAAGTAACAACAACAAAGCTGTTCAGGTAGAAGAAAAAATTGATATTGTTTCTTTTAAGCAAATGATTGAAGACGGAACGGCAGTTCCAGTAAACAATTTATTTTTCAACTCTGCTAAAGCTGAATTGCTTCCTCATTCTATACCAGAATTAAAAAGAGTAGCTCAAATTATTAAATCAAGAAAACTAAAAGTAGAAATTAGCGGGCATACTGATAATGTAGGTACAGATGAACAAAATCAGCAACTTTCTGAACAAAGAGCCCTAGCTGTAAAAGTATTTTTAATTCAAGAAGGCTGTTTAGCTGAAAATTTATTTACGATAGGTTATGGAAAATCTAAACCAATTACTACTAATGAGAATGAAGCTGGCAAAGCAA
>CAIUKU010000235.1 GCA_903899825.1 uncultured Bacteroidales bacterium
AAAAAAATAAATTATATTTGTAGAATGAAAAACAGCAGTAAAAAATGGCAATTTGTGCACTTAACTTTAGAGGTACAGTTTACTGCGGAATAGGTGGTCTACTATGCGCGGAATATCCAATAAAAGTAAGGGTTCTTTTTTTATTATTCCTGTATCTTTTTTTGTAATAAATTAAAAAAATCATGTAGGTTTGCAACCTAAAATCTTTTTCATTTTGAATCCGTTAAAGAAACTTGCAGGACAAACAGCTATTTATGGATTACCTACCATAGTAGGTCGTTTGTTAAATTATTTTTTCATTTCTCTTTATACAAGGGTATTCACAACCAGCGAATACGGTGTTGTTACTGAGTTATATGCTTATGTTTCTTTCCTGATGATCATTCTTACTTATGGAATGGAAACTACATTTTTCCGTTTTTCGAAAAAAGAGAATTCATCTGAAAACGTTTACAATACTTCCATCATATCCTTACTCGTCAGTTCATTGTTTTTCATAGCTTTAATCTGGGTTTTTTCTCCATTGATTTCCTCAGCTTTGGGCTATGCCAATCATCCCGAATATATTGTTTGGTTTGCCTGGATATTAGGTTTAGACGCTTTAAGTGCTATTCCTTTTGCACGATTAAGAGAATTAAATAAAGCACGTAGGTTTGCTTTGCTTAAGACGATAAACATTGCCTTACAGATTGGTTTTAATTTATTCTTTCTGGTTCTATGCCCATGGTTGGCTAAAAATCATGGCGGTAGTCTGATAAATAATATGTTTCAACTAATATACAAACCTGAAGTGGGTGTGGGCTACATTTTCATTTCCAATCTGCTTGCCAGTGCTATAACTTTATTGTTAATGCTTCCTGAATTGATAGATTTTAAATTACAATTTGATAAACAGCTTTGGAAAAAAATGCTAAAATATGCTTTACCTATTATGATTTGGGGAATGGCTGGGATTGTCAATGAAACTTTTGACCGTATTTTATTAAAACATCTGATTCCTTCTGCTGATCATCCGATGGAGCAACTGGGTATTTACGGAGCATGTTATAAGGTCGCCATATTAATGACATTATTTATTCAGGCATTCAAGTTTGCTGCTGAACCATTCTTTTTTTCTCAAGCCAATAATAATGATGCACGAAAGATATACGCTGATGTAATGAAATATTTTGTTATTATTTGTGCATTTATTTTTTTAGGGGTAATGATGTATATAGATATTATCATTAAAATTATTGGAAAAGATTTTAGAGAAGGGGCAGCTATAATACCCATCCTTTTATTTGCAAATCTATGTTTAGGTGTATTTTTTAATTTATCTATCTGGTATAAAATTACTGACAAAACCCAATATGGTGCTTATATTTCGGTTTTTGGAGCTATCATTACTTTGGTGCTAAATTTCTGGTTGGTACCTATAATGGGATATATGGGTGCAGCCTGGGCTACTTTAGTTTGTTACTTCAGCATAATGCTTATTTCTTATCTTTTAGGTCAGAAACATTATTATATTCATTATGATTTAAAGAAAATTGGTTTCTTCACAGGATTAGCATTTTTGCTATACTTTGTCAGTATCTGGCTTAATATTGAAACGCTGGCTGTAAAACTGGCTGTAAATACTTTTTTTGTTTTTATATACATTACAACCGTGATTTATATTGAAAAAGATATCTTTATTCGAGCTTTTAAAGCCTAAGTTGATTTATCGTAAATATAAATTTACAAAAAAACACTTCTGATTAAAAAGTAATTCTTCAGACTTAATGCTCTTTCCAATTTATTCATTTTTTTAAATCGCTTATTACTAAATTTTTACGAAATAAATTAGCAAAATTAAAAAAAAACATACATTTTATTAGGATTCACTTTCATTGTGTATTACATTTGTAAGCAAGTTTATACATAAAGAAATTATCATATTAATTATCATAAAAATATTTTATTTATTAATACTGAAAAACAATGAAAACTAAAAGATTATTATTACCGCTTATCGGATTTGTATTGGTTTTATTTTTAATAAATGCATGCAAAAAAGATGTCAGCCCGACGTATCCCTATGTTAAACCTGTCGTTTCTACAATTCCTGTTGGAAATTATCCTGCCGGACTCGGGAGCGCTCCTGGTATACCTGTATGTAATCCCTATTCATTACCACACAATGTAGAAATAATAGGTGAAATCAGAAGTGCTGCTTTTAAATCTACCAATTTCAACAAAGAAACTCAAAACGTCAACGATTTTATTTATACACCCAAAACTACTTTCCTCGAACTGGGTTCTGGTTCCCTGGTTCAGGTTTATTTGAAATTGTACAATAAAAATCCACAACCTAAAACAATAATTATTCCCGGTGGACTTATGTTTTTACCCGGTGATACAGCAGCACAAACCGGGACTACAACACAGAACGATACAATTACCATACCCGGAAATGACAGCATTGGTTGCCACATAAAAACCTATTGCACCAACTTACATAAGCATGTACCCAGCAATACCAGCTACAAAATGCTTGGAACTACTGTTCACAGTGATTTATGGACATTGGTTGATATTTTGAAAAAGAAAAAGAAACTTGCTCCGGGTTCACAAGTTCAGAGCATTATATGGAATATTACTGATCATGGAGGATTAACTGAACAAGACAGGATCTATCTGAACAGCCTGCCATAAATTAATTTTTGTTTCTTAAATGCAAAAAGCGATACAACCTCTTAAAAGAATGTATCGCTTTTTCTTTAATCATCAGAAAAGTGTTTAAGCATTTTACGGTAAGCTGAAAAAATATTTGCTCTTGATACAAAACCAAGGTATTTCCCTTCCTTTAATACTGGTAAATTATAATTTCCAGATTCATTGAATTTATATACAATATTCTCCATTGTATCATAATAATCAACAATATATGGAGGAATAATCATTAAGTCCTTTACAAAAGTCTGATGATATATTTCTGTATCGAAAATCAAATGTCTGATATCATCCAGCACAACAACCCCTTTAAAATTATTTTCTTTATCGACAACCGGGAATACATTTCTATTTGATTTAGAGATAATTCCAACTAAATCTTTTAAATTTGATTCAGGATAAATAGCCCAAAAATTATTTTCAATTAATTTATCTATTTTCATCAGCGTTAATACAGCTTTATCTTTGTCGTGTGTGATCAATTCTCCTCTTTGCGCCAGTCGTTTGGTATAAATGGAATGAGGTTCCCAATGCGAAATGGTTAAATAAGATATTGTAGATGTAATAATCAATGGAGTAAATAACTGATAACCACCTGTAATCTCGGCTATCAGAAAAATAGCAGTTAAAGGGGAATGCATCACACCTGACATAATACCCGCCATTCCTACCAACGCAAAATTAATTTCAGAAACTTCAGCAATTCCCATCATATTAAGCGTTCTGGCAACAAAAAAGCCAGTTATACCACCCATAAAAAGAGAAGGCGCAAATATTCCGCCAACACCACCGCTCCCATTGGTAACAGCCATTGCTACAACTTTAAAAAACAGTATGGCCAGCAATACACCCGAAAACAGCCAAAAATCATTCTTTATAAAATACAAAAAGCTTGTTTGTAATAATTCGTTTCCTTTACCATGTAGCATCATATTCAATACATCATATCCTTCACCATACAATGAAGGGAAAATAAAAATCAAGATGCCCAGTATAATTCCGCCAATGATAATTTTAGTATATGGATTCCTGATTTTTTTAAACATTTCTTCAATTTTCATTGAAATCTTGGTAAAATAGAGGGATACAAAACCACAAACAATTCCCAGAACAATAAAAAATGGAATATTTCTCAGAAAAAATGGTGTAGTTACATCAAAAGCAAATAACACTCCTTTCCCCATTAAAAAATAGGAAAGTGAAGAAGCAGTAATGGCTGAAATTAATAAAGGGATCAGGTTAGTTGCTATGAGGTCCAACATCAGCACTTCAATTACAAATACAATACCTGCAATGGGTGCTTTAAAAATACCTGCTATGGCACCGGCAGCACCACATCCTATCAATAGAATAGTGGTTTTGTAATTTAGTCGGAACAATTGCCCTAAACTTGAACCTATTGAACTCCCTGTAGCAACAACGGGGGCTTCAAGTCCAACAGAACCTCCGAAAGCTACAGTTAATGTGCTGGCAATCATTGATGAATAATTGTTATGTGGTTTTAGACGCCCTCCGTTTTTACTAATTGCATATAAAACCCTGCTTACGCCATGTCCAATTTTATCTTTCACAAAGTATTTGATATACAATACTGTCAGAAAAATTCCTATGGTTGGATAAGCCAGATACCAATAATTTTCGCGATCTATATTAAAATTTGAAGTTAATAAAAAATGGGTATAAAATGCGGTATTTTTAAGTATTACTGCAGCTAAACCGCTTAACATACCTATTACAAGACTGAGTATAAGGACAAAGCGCTGATTACTAATGTGTCTTAGTCTCCAGATAAATAAACGGTTAATGATTCTTTTTGTATCCATTCTAAATGCAAACTTATGATTTTTTTACATAGTAAATCAGCTTAATTTAAAAATCATTGTATGTGGATATAAAAATAATTGATCCCTCCTTTTTCTAAATCCAGATAAAAACATAATTTGAGTTTTTAAATTAAAAAACATTGTTAATCAAAAAACTCTTGTTATTTTTGCTTCTGAGTAATCATTTAAATGCAATATAATTATGAAAACATCCACTGTATTAATATGTGTGACTTTATTGATGGCAAGTATTTATACATCCAAAGCCCAAAAGATGAGTTCCATTCCACCAACAAGCGTTAAAAATGTCATTCAATCTTTAACTGCAAAGTATGGCGAAACCAATAAATATCGCATTTCGAAAGGAGTACAACAAGCAGCTGCTTTCTGGACTTCAAAAGATGGCAGTCCCGGTGAATTTGAAACTTTTTGTACTGACAATTTTATCAATGATGCCATAGAGTTGAACCTTATTTTTCAAAAAATTTCTACCAATCTCGAAATATTAATGGGAAATTACAATAAAATCAGTGTTGATTTAAAGCTACCTCTTCATCTGGACATGGGCAAACTTAGTCCTGTTGATGAAATATTTGGGAGTTATGATGTATCTGCCCATTTTAATGATGATATGTTTAATAACAAAGTGGCATTTATCTGTTTATTAAATTTCCCGTTTTATTCGTTACAGGAAAAAACAGAACTGGGCAAAACCTGGAACCGCCAACAATGGGCCTATGCCCGTGTCGGCGACTTGTTTACTTCACGTGTGCCTGCAGAAATTCTACTAAAAGTAGCTGAAGCACAAACTACGTCTGACACCTATATTTCCGATTATAACATCATGATGGGCCATTTATTGGACAATAAGGGTAAATCACTTTTTCAAAAAGAAATGAAATTAATTACCCATTGGGGATTACGCGATGAATTAAAATCAAACTATACTAAAACAGGTTTGGAGAAACAGCAAATGATATATGAAGTGATGAAACATATCATCTATCAGGATATACCTTCTACTGTAATAAACAACGACAAATTACAATGGAATCCATATACCAATAAAGTTTTTGAAAACAACAAGGAAATAGTAGTAAAACCTGAACCTGATACCCGGTATTTACAATTGCTCAACAATTTTAAAGCATTGAAAGCAATAGATGTTTATAGCCCTCAATATCCTACTTTTATACAACGTGCTTTTGATCAGGGAATGGAAATTCCACAACAGGATGTTGAAAAATTATTTATTGAATTTATTTCATCTCCACAGGTAAAACAAGTTGCCGCATTAATCAGCAAAAGACTGGGAAGAAAACTCCAGCCATTTGACATCTGGTATGATGGTTTTAAAGCCCGCTCTGCTATCAATGAAGACGAATTATCAGCCAAAACCAAAGCAAAGTATCCAAGCCGTGAAGCTTTTGAAAATGATTTACCGAATATATTATTACAACTTGGGTTTACAAAAGAAAATGCTGTTTTTATTACTTCCCGAATTAAAGTTGATGCATCCAGAGGTGCCGGTCATGCCTGGGGAGCCATGATGAAATCTGATAAAGCCCGCTTGCGCACACGTATTGGTCCGGATGGAATGAATTACAAAGGATACAATATTGCTGTTCATGAATTCGGTCACAATGTAGAACAAACCATCTCATTACAAAATGTTGACTACTATATCATGAATGGTGTACCTAATACTGCTTTTACCGAAGCCCTGGCTTTTATTTTCCAAAAACGTGATTTAGAATTACTGGGTATTAAAAATGAAAATATTAATAAAAAACATTTAGCAGCTTTGGATAACTTCTGGGCATGTTACGAAATAATGGGGGTTTCATTGGTTGATATGAATGTATGGAAATGGTTGTACCAGCATCCTGATGCTACACCTGCCCAGTTAAAAGAAACCGTTGTCAATATTTCAAAGGAAGTCTGGAACCAATATTATGCCCCTGTTTTTGGGATGCCAGACCAACCCATTTTGGCCATTTATTCTCACATGATTGATGCACCACTTTATTTATCAGCATATCCGGTAGGCCATTTGATTGATTTTCAACTGGAAAAACAAATGGAAGGTGAAAACTTTGCCAACGAAGTAATGAGAATATATGCCAATGGAAGAGTTATTCCTCAGGTTTGGATGAAAAATGCCGTTGGAAATGAAATTTCTATTCAACCAATGATTGAAGCTACTTCTGAAGCATTAAAAGTTGTAAAATAGTTTCTGGAAGTTAGGGATTAGTTATTGCAATTCTTTTCATTCACCTGTCTTCATAATTTGGGATTTACTTTTTACTTTAGCCTTTTTACTTAAAACTTTAAGCTTTTACAATTGGACAAACAACGTTGCAACTGGACACAAAATGAAGTACTTATGAACGCCTACCATGATGAAGAATGGGGCGTTCCGGTTCATAATGATGCAAAACTTTTTGAATATTTATTATTGGATGCTTTTCAGGCCGGATTGAGCTGGAAAACGATACTCCACAAACGCGAAAATTTCCGGATTGCTTTTGATAACTTCGATTATCATAAAATTGCATTGTATGATGAGCCTAAAATAGCCTCTTTAATGCAGGACGCTGGCATTATCCGCAACAAACTCAAAATAATTGCAAGCATAGGCAATGCAAAAGCTTTCATTAAAATACAGCAAGAGTTTGGAAGTTTCGATTGTTACATCTGGCAATTTGTCAATTATAAAACAATTGTCAATCAACGGGAAAAACTCAGTGATTTACCATCAAAAACCATTGAATCGGATGCTATGAGCAAAGACCTCATGAAACGGGGATTTAAATTTGTCGGAAGTACAATATGTTATGCTTTTATGCAGGCAGCCGGTATGGTAAATGACCATATTGTAAGCTGTTACCGGTATAATATTGTGATTTAACGACTTAAAAACAACACTCTCCTTTCTTTCCCTTTTTACTTTAAACTTTTTACTTTAAACTTATTAAAACATGTTCCATTCACATATAGGAGAATTTGCAGCACTTTTTACGGCTTTTTGCTGGACAGCAACGGCTCTGGCTTTTGAATCGGCAAGTTTGAAAGTAGGGTCCATAGCGGTGAACCTCATTCGCCTGATATTGGCAATTATTTATCTTAGTATATTCTCATATTTAACAAGGGGTATATGGCTACCTGTTGATGCCTCAGGAAAAGCATGGCTTTGGTTATCAATTTCTGGATTTATCGGTTTTGTGCTGGGCGATTTATTTCTTTTTGAATCCTACACCATTATCGGTTCGCGGATTGCCATGCTGATTATGACATTGGTACCTCCTATGACAGCATTCATCAGTTGGCTGATGCTGGGCGAAACACTTACACCCTTCAATTTGCTGGGTATGGGACTTACCTTATGCGGAATTGCATTGGTGGTCTTAACCCGGGGAAGCGGTCAAAAGCTTTTTTCAATTTCTCATCCGATAAAAGGATTGGTATTTGCTTTTCTGGGTGCAATCGGACAAGCTGTAGGTCTGGTTTTCAGCAAAGTTGGAATGGGGACTTACAACGCATTTGCAGCTACTCAAATTCGAATTATTACCGGAATTATAGGTTTTGCACTGGTAATTACCTTGTGGAAAAAATGGAGCAATGTAGGTGCTGCTTTTAAAAATACAAAAGCCATGAAAAGAATCGGCATAGGCTCTGTATTTGGTCCTTTTCTGGGAGTATCCTTTTCATTGTACGCTGTTCAACATGCCAATGCAGGTATCGCCTCTACCATCATGTCAATTGTTCCTATTTTGATTATTCCTCCTGCCATTATTATCATGAAACAAAAAGTCAGCACCAGGGAAATTATCGGAGCGATTATAAGTGTGATTGGAGTTGCATTGTTTTTTATATAGAAAGCTGATTTGCTTCTTCATCCGGATTAATTTATTGAAAATCTGATAAGCTAAACTGTTTGATTTAGTTGTGTATATTTACAAAATCTTGCTCTTATTTAAGCTATAATTATCTTTTCAAACTGATGTGAAATAAAAAATTCATCTAACTTCTACATCTGATTAATAATTTATAAAGATGTTGACATAAAAAATATAAGAAGACATATCCGTTCTATTTTCCGATTCTTTGAATACAAATTCTCATATTTTCATATTAAATCAGACAACAATTTAATGAATTATTCTTAAAGTGCTATTAACGTGATTAGTACAAATTTTTCTATTTCTTGTTTTATTCATATTAATTCGTAATTTTGTGTATCTAATTCGATTTAGTGAATTCAATAAAAGAAATATTATCAAGTTTTGATTCAATTAGTTTAGAAGAAACCAATTGCGTTCGTTTAATGAACAGGACAGATATTAAATACATCTTCCTGGAATCGCAATTATCTGATTTTCTTGAACAGATTTCTAAAGATTATAAAGTTTTGGAAATAAATAATCAAAGAATTAATGATTACCAAACCCTGTATTTTGATACCCCAGCTTATTCATTATATTTACAACATCATAATTCAATACAAAACAGATATAAAATCAGGTACAGACATTATGCTTCTTCAGGGGATAGCTTTTTTGAAATAAAATTTAAAACCAATAAAAAAAGAACAATAAAAAACAGAATAACAACCAATTGCATTAAAGAATTTATTGACATAAAAGGTCTTGATTTAATTAAAGCCCAAACTACGATGGATTCATCAACGCTTGAACCGGCTTTATGGGTTTATTTCTCCAGAATTACACTGGTAAATAGAAATAATAAGGAAAGATTAACGATAGATATTGATATCACCTTCAAGGGAAAAGATAAAATAGTTTCATATCCCAAGATAGTTATAGCTGAAATTAAACAGGATAATCTTTGCTGCTCTCCTTTTAACAGTATAATGAAAAAAAATCATATCAGAACAAAATCTATAAGTAAATATTGTTTTGGTTTGATATCAATCAAAGAACATATCAAAATGAATAATTTTAAACATAAATTAATGGCCATTAAAAAACTATACAATGAAAACTAAAGTGATAACCCTATTTTTGTTTACATTTTTTTTATGCTCTGTTTCATTCATTGTTAATGCAAACAAAAGCATCAATGATTCAAGTATTCATACAGCTTCATTTAATCAAAATGAACAGGATAATCTGGTAGAGATTGATTTATTGAAAGATAAAAATACCCAGAATGTAACTTCCACCTTTTTCTGGAGTCTTTTAATAAATATTGTTACATTGGTTTTAATAATCGCATTTGTTTATTATCCTAATAACAAGCAAATGGAAAATATCTTTTCCTTTTTTATGTTCAATCTGATGATATTTCTATTGACTTTTTTATTAAATAAAATAAAAATCTCTATGGGTGCTGCTTTTGGTTTATTTGCAGTATTTTCAATGTTAAGATACAGAACCGAAGGCATAAGCATGAAAGATATGACTTATCTGTTTATTTTTATTTCTGTTGGATTAATAAGTGCAATACATTTAAGGTATTTTGAATTAATAATTATCAATGGCATTGTTCTTTTGTTTATATATATACTGGATGGTAATAAATTCTTTAACAGGGAACAATCAAAATTAGTTGATTATGAAAATATTGAGATGATTAAAGCAGAGAACTATGATTTACTGATTAAAGATTTAAAAAACCGGACAGGATTAGAAATTCATAGGATCATAATTGAAAAAATAGATTTTTTAAAAGATGCTGCATTGATAAAAATTTTCTATTATGAAAAATAATTGCATTCATCAAACGCTATAATTCCTCAATTAATTTATATGGTTTTCAGCGTAAAAATCTCAAAATCTTTCCACTACGAAATATAATGTACCAATTTTATGAAATTCATGCGGGTTAATCTTATATTTTTTTTGTTGATGGAAGTTTTCACTTTCATCAATAATGATTTATTGGCTCAGCATCTGAATGAATATAACCTCAATGGCATCGTAATCGACAGCATTTCTCATCTGCCGGTTTCCTATGCAAGTCTATCAATTGTAAATCCTGCAGATCATAAAATCATTAAATCGACCATTAGTAGCGAATCCGGAGTTTTTAAATTTAAAAATTTATATCCCGGTAAATATCAATTAGTAATTTCATGTATTTCATATGGAAAAACTACAAAAAATATAACTATCGATGGAGTAAATAAAAATAAAGATATAGGTGAGGTAAGGATATCAAGGCAAAGTGTTCTTCTCCAGGATTTTGTAGTCGAAGGTGTTAGCATCCCTGTTTTGATCAAAGGTGATACAATTGAATTTAATTCGGCTTCTTTTAAAACTGACACAAATGCCATGATAGAAGATTTAATTAAGAAATTACCCGGTCTTGAAGTAGATAAAGATGGCAATATAAAAGCACAGGGAAAAGATATAATGAGAGTTTTTGTTGATGGGAAACCATTTTTTGGAGATGATCCCAAAATGGCAACCAAAAATCTACCTGTAGATATGTTTGAAAAAGTTCAGGTAATTGACAAAAAAAGTGATCAGGCAATTTTTACACAAATTGATGATGGCGAGGTTGAAAAAATTATGAACTTGATTACAAAAAGAGGTAAAAAAGATGGTTTTTTTGGTAAAGCGATAGTTGGTGGCGGTAGTGATGAAAGATATGATGCAAGCGGAAACCTTAACTGGTTTAAAAATGCTCGCCAACTTTCTGTTATCGGAACTTTAAATAATATTAACAATATCAGATTCAGCGATTTTTCATCTTTAGATCAATCCACAAAAAGCACAAAAAATACATTCAATAAGAACTTGAATGCTTCATCAGGCATTTATTCTGCGAACAGTAATGGTATCAATAAATCATGGTCAATGGGTGCAAATTTTAAGGATAGCATTGGACATAAAATTAGTTTTACCGGAAGTTATCTCTATTCAGGAAACGATAATGATAAGGTCTCTTTAAGCAACCGTCAGACTTATTTAAGCGATTCCACTTTTTTAACCCTTAATAAACAGCATACAACTGCCAAATCAAACAACCATAGTATAAATCTGGAGTTTGAATATGGTATTGATTCTATGAATTCAATCTTATTGAAACCTCGTATAAAAATTAATGATAATACTTCCCTGCAACTGAATGAATATGCTACTTATGGTTCAATTGCCAACAATCTCAATAATAGTAAGAGTGAGAAAACAAGAAACAAACAAACCATAAATGCTAACCTTGAAATACTTTTACGTCACAGGTTCAGAAAACCTAGAAGAACTTTCTCTTTTTCTATCAAAGCCGGAACGAATCCATCAAGCAATGAAGGTAATAATTTAGCTTACAGCAATTATTTAAAAGACAATTTATTAAAATATGATACGGTTGATCATTATAAAAACAATACAAAAGAAGAAATCTCCTGGGAGACAAAACTATCCTATACTGAACCTATTACCCACAAAATCGTGATGGAAATAAACTATCAGTACAAGCAAAAGAATAGTTTTTCCGATCGCAAAACATTTGATTTTAATCCGCTTACCAGTGCTTATGATCTCGTTCATATAAATTTAACCAACAGATACGAAAACAGCTATCGAAATCACAAACCAGGTATCAATTTCAGGGTATTGAACAACAAATGGGATTATACCTTAGGCATCGCGATAGAACCTTCCTCATTAATCAGTAAATTGGTAAATACAGATTCAACAATCATCAGAAATGTTGTCAACTTTTCTCCTCAGGCTATTTTAAATATTAATGCCCGAAAAGGGAAAAAATTAACAGTCAAATACAAAGGAAATACAAATCAACCCAGTTTAGATCAACTTCAACCCCTTATTGACAATTCCAATCCACTCTATTTATTTATTGGAAATCCCGGACTTAAACCTGAATTTGTCAATACACTTAGTTTTAACTATAATACCACCAACCTTAGTAATTATAATTATTTCTATTCAAATATTGTATATGAAAATGCAATCAACAGGATAGCCAATTCAATCAGCTATGATTCAACGGGTGTTCAGACAACCATCCCTGTGAATGTTAACGGGACCTATTCCATTAACCTGAATGCAGGAATCGGGATACCTTTCAAAAAATTCTTCCTTAATTTTGGCTGCAATACCGGATTCCTTAACGATCTTAATTATTTAAATCAGAATAGTTTTACAACAAAAGCCTTCAGTGCAGGAATTAACTCCAGACTTAATTATTCCGGAAACAGTATCACCGCAGCTCCCATCGCTAAAATTTCTTACAATAAAACCTGGTATGATATAAGTTTCCGTCAGGATGCTCAATATTTGAATTATATACTCGGTTTTGAATTTCAGGCAGACTTATGTTGGAACTTAAAAATAGGATCTGATATTCAATACATTAAAAATACGGCTTATACAAATGATTATAGTCTGGATATGTGTATCTGGAATGCTTATATTTCCCAGCAAATTTTTTCAAACAAAAGAGGTTGTCTTAAATTTCAGGTTTATGACCTTTTAAATCAGAATAAAAGCATATTCAGAACTACCCAGGATAATTATATTGAAGATATCAGTGTGAATAATTTATCCCGCTTCTTTATGCTCAGTTTCTCCTACAATTTCAGTAAGTTTAATATGAAGCAGGGAAAAATGAAGGCTGCCGGAGGCAAAAAAAATAAGGTTAAGAAATAGGCTTGCAAATTGAAAATTTACAAGCCTATTTCTTAGTGGAGCTGCAGGGTTCTGA
This sequence comes from uncultured Bacteroidales bacterium, assembly GCA_903899825.1. Taxonomy (GTDB): domain Bacteria; phylum Bacteroidota; class Bacteroidia; order Bacteroidales; family JACABE01; genus JACABE01. Next base: position 13,212 of record CAIUKU010000235.1, read on the forward strand.
ACCTATTGCTTATGTTAATAGCTGTATCCACTTTATGTATCATAGGTTTAAGATGTTTACAGTAACCATTTTTAAGCTTAAAATATACCATAGGTTGCAGTTTTTTCACATTTTTTGGGGTTTTCATGATATAATTCTGCTTTTAAATACACCATTGAATACTTTTAAAACTGACCAAAAATAACCGATATATTTAATATTACCAAGTTTATTTAGTTACTACCGACTATGTACAACTTAAATGGAATAGTTGAACCTGATGCACCGGGTTCCTGGAACCAACTATTAATACAATTGGATCATCTGTATGTGGTGTATCCATCTAATTCTTGATTTTAATCACAACGTTCTTTAATCAGGTACTATGATAATGATATGGATTGATTGAACCTGATTGATGCTGATACACTATTATGGCTTGTTACTGCATTACCTATTGATAGTATATTATTTTTTATCAGGGTAAGCTTTATGGGTGTTTTGGCTATTACTTATTTACTTGCACTGTAAATTAGATAGATTGATGCGGTGGTACTATACTGATGTAGTATCACGTATTCCTGCATTTATCTATTCTATTATTATCAGAATACTGTTTATTGTTCCTGTGTGGAGAATCCGCGCAAAGTGTACCACTAATTCCGCGGCAAAGTGGTCCTCACATTCCGCAGTAAACTGGTCCACCTATTCCGCGGCAAACTGTACCGCCTAAAACACAAATTTGTCA
>CAIUKU010000236.1 GCA_903899825.1 uncultured Bacteroidales bacterium
AAAATATAAGCATCTCATTCTTAGCTTTCACAAACAAGAATTTTGATATAATGGCTAAAAAATAGTTGATATTTTCTTTAAAGAAATAATTTATATTTAAATAAAAAAAATAGCATTTTAATTATCTAAAGCCCAAGGTATAATGCTTATCCGATAAAAGTTTTAGCCTTTGCAAAAGCATTATCCAAACCTTCAGGATACTTGCCACCAGCAGTAGCAAAAAATGCCTGTCCGCCCCCACCACCTTGTATTTCTTTGGCAATTTCGCGAACGATTTTAGCTGCATCCAGTCCCTTTTCTTTTACTAAGCTCTCGGAAACCATTACACTTAGACCTATTTTTCCTTCTGATTCGTATCCTAATACCAATAAAAGATGATCTAGTTTTTCTTTCATTGCAAAAGCAAGGTCTTTCACCGTTGCAGCATCCAGCTCCACTTTGGCAGCAATAAAATTAACTCCATTGATCAATTGTTTTGTTTGTAATAAGTTATCCAGTAAATTACCGGCTTTTTCCTTGTTAAAAACTGCAATTTGTTTACGCAAATCTGTTATCTCTTCCTGTAAGTTTTTAATACTTTTTACAACATCTTTGCTGCCTTTCAGTACTTCCTGAATTTCAGAAAGTAAAGCATATTGCTGATTGTAAAATGCTTCTGCTTTATCGGCTGTTATGGCTTCTATACGTCGGATACCAGCTGCAATGGCACTTTCTGAAACAATCTTTATCAGACCAATATTCCCGGTTGCCTTAGTATGTGTACCACCGCATAATTCAACAGAATCGCCAAAACGGATGACCCTGACGCTGTCACCATATTTTTCACCAAACAAAGCCATGGCACCCATTTTTTGAGCATCTTCAATGGCTACTTCGCGTTTTTCATCCAAGAGTAAATTCTCACGTATCTTGCGATTGACCATTGCTTCAACTTTCTGGATTTCTTCATCACTCATTTTTGAAAAATGTGCAAAATCAAAACGCAATCTTTCATCATCCACCATTGAACCTTTTTGTTCAACATGGGTGCCTAATACTGTGCGCAAAGCCTCATGCAGCAAATGGGTTGCGCTATGATTGTTGGCAGTTTGCTGACGTTTATTCTCGTCTACCAGGGCTGTAAAACCACTGCTTAAATCTTCAGGTAGTTTATCTGTAATATGAACACTGAGATTGTTTTCTTTTTTGGTATCTCTGATGATAATTTTTTCATTATCGTTGTAAATAATGCCTTTATCACCAACCTGTCCACCACTTTCGCCATAGAAAGGTGTTTTATCGAAAACCAATTGATAAAAAGTCTTGTCTTTGGCTTTTACCTTACGGTATTTCACAATTTCAATATCTGCTGTAATTGTATCGTAACCAACAAAAATGGTTTCTTCAGAGGCATTTTTCAGTATCACCCAATCATCGGTATCAACCACTGCTGCCTGACGCGAGCGGGCTTTTTGTTCTTCCATGGATTTGGAAAAACCTTCCATGTCAACCAGCCATCCTTTTTCTTTTGCCATCAATTGTGTTAGATCAATAGGAAAACCAAAAGTATCGAGCAATTCAAAAGCAAAATTTCCTGCAATCGTAGTTGTGTCAGTATTTTGCAAACCATATTGTTCAAATTTCTGAATTCCATAAGCCAACGTCTTCAGGAAAGAAATTTCTTCCTCTGCAATTACTTTTCTGATCAAGTCTTGTTGAGCTGAAATTTCCGGAAAGTTTTCACCCATTTGTTGAACCAAAATTGGCAATAAGTCATTGATGAAAGGATTTTTAAAATCGAGGAAAGTATAGCCATATCTCACAGCGCGACGCAAAATTCTGCGAATTACATAACCAGCCTTATTATTGGATGGCAATTGTCCATCAGCAATAGCAAAACTAACGGCACGTAAATGATCGGCTATTACCCGCATGGCAACATCTGCTTTGTATTCTGCACCATAAACTTTTCCAGAAAGACGTGCAATTTCCTGTATAATCGGTTGGAAAACATCAGTATCATAATTGGATTGCTTGCCTTGTAAAACCATTGCCAGCCGTTCGAATCCCATTCCCGTATCAACATGTTTTGCAGGAAGAGAAACTAATTTACCATCTGACATGCGGTTGAATTCGATAAAAACAAGGTTCCATATTTCAATAACCTGAGGATGATCATTATTTACCAGATCTTTTCCTGCAATCTTTGCCTTTTCATCAGCATTACGGATATCCACATGAATTTCAGAACATGGACCGCAAGGACCTGTATCACCCATTTCCCAGAAATTATCTTTTTTTGAGCCAAACAATATCCTGTCTTCTGACACAAATTCTTTCCAGAAGTTATAAGCTTCCATATCTTTAGGCAATCCATCTGCCTCATCTCCACCGAAAACAGTAATATACATACTGTCTTTGCTGATTTTATAAACATCAGCCAACAATTCCCATGCCCATGCAATGGCTTCTTTTTTAAAATAATCTCCAAAAGACCAGTTGCCCAGCATTTCGAACATCGTATGATGATAGGTATCATGCCCTACTTCTTCTAAATCATTATGCTTACCTGAAACTCTCAAACATTTTTGTGTATCAGCTATACGGGTATATTTTGCAGGAGAATTGCCCAGAAAAATATCTTTGAACTGATTCATACCTGCATTGGTAAACATCAGGGTAGGATCGTTTTTAACAACCATGGGTGCTGATGCTACGATCTGATGTTGTTTGGATTGGAAGAATTCCAAAAAAGTCTTTCTAATAATTGATGATTGCATAGTTGGAAGTATATATTTCTTTTTAAGCTTTTTTATGAGTAAAACATTTTGCAAAAATAGCTTTTATTGATTAATTTTGCATGTCAGGAAAGTCAATTTCTTTCTTAAAGTTTATAAATTTCAAAAACAGATGCCAAACAAAATAAAATATCACTTTAATGTACATTCACTATCCATTGAGAAAGTGAGAATTACATTTAAAGATCGATTCAAAAAAATATTTTCCATCGTAGCATTTGGTTCCGTTTTTTCTACAGTTGTTTTATTAATTGCCTATAATTTTTTTAATTCACCTAAAGAAAAAATGCTTTTACGCGAAATAGAGCAATACAAGTTGCAATATGATATTATGAACGATAAACTCAATAATATTTCAGCCGTGTTAACGGATATTGAAAATCGGGATGATAATATTTACCGTGTTATTTTCGAGGCAGAACCCATAGCAGGGAATATCAGAAATGCAGGCATTGGAGGTGCTAACAGATATGCTGAGCTGGAAGGATTGAACAATTCTGAAAGAGTGATAGAAACTGCAAAAAAAATCGATAAAATCTCACGGCAGCTTTATGTTCAGTCAAAATCGTTTGATGATGTATTCCGTATGGCAAAAAGCAAAGAAGACATGATGATTCATTTACCAGCGATATTGCCGATGCCAAAAAACAGGGGACAAATTATATCAGGTTTTGGTTTACGGTTTCATCCAATTCTAAAATACCGTCGTATGCACACAGGTATAGATATTGCTGCTCCTAAGGGAACACCCATTTACGCAACAGGCGATGGCGTGGTAGTTGATGCAGGTAGAGAAAGTGGTTATGGTCTTGTATGCGAAATCAACCATGGATATGGTTATCAAACATTGTATGGACATATGTCTAAATTAAATGTCAGACCCGGACAAAAAGTAAAACGTGGAGAGATCATCGGTTTTGTGGGAAGTAGCGGTTTATCCAAAGCCCCTCACGTGCATTATGAAGTCATTTTAAACGGACAAAAGGTAAATCCTGTTTATTTCTTTTATAATGATTTATCACCTGCTGAATATGAAAAGGTAATCGAAAAAGCCAACGAAGAAAACCAATGCTTATCATAGGTTAAAAAACTGTCTAAAAAATTAAAAAGACATATCAAAATCAGGCAGAAAGCAAAGCATAAGTGCTGTTAACTATAGATTTATCCATCTTTAAAATGAAAAAAAGATTATTTTGTGAAATTCAAAATTAAAAAGTAATACTATTGGTCAATATATAACAAACCTTTTCATCTTCAAATAATGCAGGTTTTAGTTTTGGATAGATTTTCACAAGATTTGATATATCATTTTTTATTTCTGCTTCCTGTTCGGTTGTAATTGTTTTCGGATAGATAGCGGTTAGTTTACAATCTGTTACTTCTCCAGAACAGGATACCCAGATATCATAATGTATCATTATTAGTCTTGTAGTATCTTGACCTTTTAAATCTTTATATTTTTTACTGAAATCCTCTTTTATTCTCTTATCAAATTCACTGGATGCTGTTTCTTCAAAAAAACAGGCAGGTTTAGAGGTATAATTATAAAATTTTGTAGAGTTACTAAGGATATATTCTGCAATTATATCTGTTTTAAAAGTGCTCGCCTGAGGCAATTTCTGTCCATATACTGCATCCATTGTAAGCAAAAAATTCTTTGCATTGCGTTCATGAATCCTTGCTTTCGTATTATTTGTATTTTTAATATGCTGTACTTCTTCCAGGTACTTATATCCGGAAGAAGTTGGTATTTTATTAAAATTTCGGTTATAATACAAGGTATCTACTTTGTAACAGCAGAACTCATTGAATAATTTAGCTGCATTAATATCAACATATTTATAGGCAGCAATGGACATATCATCGCAAAAACCTGTTGTATCGTTCAGATAAAATCTGGAAACACCTCTGTTAAAATAGACATCTGCATTTTTAATAAAAATAAGTGCTAATGTTAAAAGCGAATCTGCTTCCCTGTAATTTTCAGTTTTGAGCAACTTATCTCCTTCCTGACAGTACATTTGCCCTTTCATTCTTGCAGAATCGATTTGAGCATTCGAAGTCAGTGTTATCAGGAGTAAAAGTGGGAATAATAAATAAATAGGTTTCATTTTTAAAGAATTGTGTTCATAATATTAAGTATCTACAATATTGAATTTCAATATATTAAAAATCTATTCTATCTCAATATTGTACTTATCCAATAAACCAACTACACCCATTCTCGAAAAACAGGCTTTTTTAATTTTGTTGTTTTCAGGATCCAATGAATAGTTGTAGGATGTTCTGAAATCGGCTTTTTCTAAATTAGTTCTGTCGAACTGAGCACTGTGCATATCGCAATTATCAAAAATGGCTCCACTCAGGTCGGTTTCGGTAAAATCTACTTCCTGAAGATTACAGTTTTTAAACCTTGTTTTTTTGAGTTTTAGTTTGTAAAAAACACTCAGCTTCAACAGGCAATTATCAAAATCAAGTGACAGCAAAAATGCTTTACATTCATTAAATTGTAATCCCAGGAGTTTGCTGTTTACAAATTTCACGTCATTCAGCAGGGTATTTTTAATTGCTGCCAGACTAAAATCACAGGTATTAAACACTGTATTCCTGAATATTACATCCGACAAATCGCTATTGTAAAAATTGCAGTTTTCAAAGCTGCAGTTTTCATATTCTCCTTTGGTCAGTTTGGTTTTTGTATAGTCTATTCTTTCAAAAACCTTGTTTTCAATCAACATCGTAATTGTATTTTATAATAGTTTTAATTCTGTTTTATCTTTTTGGGAATCTTGCTTTCATATGAAGACAGGCCGTCGTCTTCACATTGGTATTTCCGGCATTCATCACAATAGCCGTTTCTTTTACATTGCTTGCTTAAACAGGGACAATCATTATTTTTCTCATTTTCAGTTTTCATATCCTGATTAATCATTTATCATCTCATGTTGTTTAGTTATCAGAAAATATCACATTTAACCACAGCATTCCACAATGTTTTACAGAAAGTTCCACAAAGAAATTCAACAAATTCAGCCGCTGCGCTCTTTGTGAATTCTCAGCGTTCTTTACATTTAAATCTTTTGATACTAAAAACCTTAACTAAACGACATTGATTTATCATTTATAATTTATAATTCATAATTCATATTTTATCATCCCATGATAGAAATCCCTATCAATTTACCTATCCCAAAGGTAATAGCTGCTGCTGCCAGGCCAAACAAAACCTGACGGAAACCAGAATACCAGACATTTTTCCCGGTAAACAGGGTAATGGCAGCACCTATAAAAAACAAACCGGCTGCACTGGCTATAACACTGATGACAATGGCCTGTATACCGCTGGTAAACATAAACGGAAGTACCGGGATAATAGCACCCACAGTAAATAAAATAAAAGAATACACGGCTGCTTCTACAGCAGAACCCTTGATATCTTCTACATTGATCCCTAATTCTTCTTTTACCAGTATTTCATGTGCATTGGCTGTATTTTTGATGATTTCTGCCGCCATGCGCAGGGCTTGTTCTTCGGGTATGCCTTTGGCCATATAAATCAGGGCCAGTTCCCGCATTTCTCCTTCGGGATTGGTTTCCAGTTCATCCATCTCTATCTGCATTTGGTTTTCGTATAACTCCTGCGAGCTTTTTACCGATATCCATTCACCCATCGCCATTGATAAGGCCCCGGCCAGCATACCTGCAATCCCTGTCAGCAAAACGCCTTTCTCGCCTGAGGTTGCACCTGCTACTCCCATTACCAGGCCAAAATTAGACAGCAAGCCATCATTGCCTCCCAATACGGCTGCTCTGATGGCATTTCCACCAACCGAACGGTGACGGCTTTCAAACTTCGACATATATTTTCCGGCCGTCTCTTTGTCTTTTTCAAGTATGGTTTGCAATATTTTTACATGATTAGTTTCATTACCGGTAATCTCTTTTTTGCTTTTTTGCTTGGTACTAATGATAGCAGCCGAAATACTTTTTTCAGTATCCATCAATATCCCCAACACATAATCATAGCCAAATACCTTGCCGATTAAATTCAGTGTTTTTGCCCTGAATGAAGGTCGCATCAGGTTTTCAAAGCTTATATTTTCTTTTTTGGCAAAAGCCTCGGCATGACTTCTCTCAATTGCACTCATTTGCCTGAATACATTGGCAATGGCTTCTTCTGATTCATGTTCAGCCAATATGCTGTATAAATAAGAGGCATCAATTTCAGTCTGTATATTTTTATTTTTCATTTGTCTTTTGTTAAATTATTCTTTTAATTTAATGATTCTCATTGATCTTGATGAATCATTATAAAAGATTCTCATTGTATAGATTCCATTTCCCAGCTCACTCAAATCAATGGCTTCTTCCGATGATGGCAGTCTTAGTTCTTTTACCATTATACCTTGCATATTATAAATCAAAGCTTTTGCATTGCTAAGGTCAATATCTGACGAAATATGAATACAGTCCCTGACCGGATTTGGAAATATTGAAAATTTATCCGCAGCATTGGTTTCATGAATGTTTACAAAAAGACTCAGCATATTGGAGGTATCTTTACAGCCATTGCTGTCGGTTACAACTACAAAATACAAATTATTGGCAAGGGGTGTATACGTCTGACCATTAGCTCCTGCAATGAGACTTCCATTTTTATACCATTGATAAGCACTGTAAACGCCTGTCTGAAAAATGGATCCGACCTGAACGATAACTGGCTTTGGTAAAAGATGTACAGTAATGATGATATGCTGAGAAGTATCGGCTCCACATAAACCGCTAATGATGCAATTATAGGTTCCTGAATGGGTAGTATCCACATGGCTAAGCTGAAGTGTAGGCAAGGTATCATTAAAAACAGCTCCGTTTTTATACCATTGGTAATGCATGCCTGTTCCGATTGCATTTATGCTCATTAAAAAATTGTCTTCAGCACATAGTGAAGCAGAAGGAGTCTGACTTTGAATGAAGGGTGTAAGGCATTGTGCATAGCGAACCAAAAAAGCATTATAATTGCTGGCTCCAAAAAGGATATCAATGGAAGAATAATAGAGGGATCCTTTAAAACCTCCACCCAGATAAAAAACATCAGGTGAAGTCAGATAAAATCCTTTAAAATACAAACCTGAAGAAGCATAAAAACTATTCGCATATTTATAACTTCCCAACGAATCATACACAGCTATAAAAGTCGTTAATGGCATACTGGCAGTTCCGGGATCTATATCGGCTGATCCTGCTGCTTCTCCCATCAGGTATATTTTCCCTGCATTGTCCATGGCTAAATCATAAGGCTGTGCTGTTCCGCTGTTATTTCCAATATTGAAACACCAATTATATGTCCCTGTTAAAGAATAGGCAGCCAGAAAAATATCATCATTGGATGCACTGTTGAGATAATGTGTTGCTGTGCCCGGATCAAAATCCAGATTGCCCCAGAAACGACCGCAAACAGTCAGCTGATGCTGTGCATTAGAGGAAAGTATTACAGAACTGATACTGGGTCCGCTTGTACCGCCGCCTATACTGAATGCCGAAACATAAGCGCCGGCTGCCATATTGTATCTGGTAATCAACGCATCCCCGTTTCCAAGGGCTGTAAAAGAAGCTGTATTTGCCGAAGGATCAGCATCAATCGTATTGTGATAAATCATTCCCAGTATTATATTACCGTAGCCGTCAAATGCCAGTGACTGACCTTCTTCAATACCGGAAGCTTCATCAATGCTAAAAGCCCAGACAAAATTTCCGGCAGCATCATATTTGGCAATAAACATTGCACCACTGGCTGTAGCATATAATCGATGAACAGCTGATGAAGGATCAACATCTACAGAATCGGAGATGGTGCCCGTAATATAGATATTTCCGTCATTGTCACTTATCATTTTCCTTAGATAATCGGTAGACAAACTACTGCCAATGCCGAAAGCCCAGACGAAATTACCGGCTGCAGTATATTTGGCAACATACATATCGCGGCCTGCTCCGGCAGCATTTAAAGTATAGGTGGTAGTAGTGGAAGGATCGGCATCCATCTGATTAATAAATTCTCCAGCAACATAAATATTATTATTTGCATCTGTACCAATATCATTTACCAGACTCTGATTGCTGCTATAGAGACTGAAACCCCAGTTGTAATTGTGCAGGCTGTCGTATTTGGCAACAAATGCATTCAGATGGGTGGTATTTACAGAGACTACATTGGCTACTGCACTACCGGGATCGAGATCGATGGTACCGGCAAAACTGCCGGCTGCTATAACTTTACCGGCATGATCACTCACAATGGAAGTAACTTCATTTACATAAGAAGGAGAATTACCTGTCCCTCCGGCGCCAATGGCCCATTGTGGAATGGCGATGGATTGTGCAAATAGTACAGAAGTATTAAGACATATCAGTAAAAGAAGATATTTTTTCATTTTTCTGTTATTAAATTTGAACGAGTTTATCAAGTCCAACAAAATTAATGTTTTAAATAAAAGTAAAAATATAAAGTATAATGTGTAAAATTAAGCATTTGTGAGGAAAGTCGAATCGTTTTTGTTGAAAATAATTTCAAATTAAGACCCTTATCCGCCAGAACGTTCAGCAGGCCGATCGTTTTCTGATGATACAAAACCTCAGCAATGCAATGCGAATAGAGAAATAAATAATCAGATAATTAGCTGTGGGTTTAAAATTAAGGAGAGCTTGTCTCAAAATTTAATTAAAATGCTGTGATTCTCTGTGTATTTTCATAAAAGAATTAAAAAGCACAAGTAGAATTACTGTTTTCTACTTTTACTTTTGTTAATTTATTTAATAATAAATAGTTTGTTTTTACAAACAACTTCGTTGTCTGATGTTATCTTAGAAAGTACAAACCAGCTTTTAAATCTTTAACAGAAACCGAAATATATTGATTTTCTGATCTCAGTTGATTGCTTTGTAATATATTACCAGCATAACCGTATATTTCCAATACTGCATTGGCATTTAAGGTATTGTTAAAAGCTATCATCACTTCATCAGATGCAGGATTGGGATAGAATTTGGCATTCATGGTTTTTATATTTGAAAGTAAAGTTTTTGGAGCTTTTGCAATATTATATACCAGCAATGTGATTATTAAAATGTATAGTTTACTCATATCTTTTTAATTTATGTATTGAGAGAGGTATAATTTCCGACGTTATTCTTAACTACAGCCACTCAATTGTATAAAATTTTATATATTTTGTATGAAATTATAGTATATTCCAGCCATGTTGTTAATCCTATGATATAAATACTGACATTTGTCGGTTAATTTAAAAATTCAAACAATTATTAATTTTAAATTTTATGAGAAAAATTATTTTTACTTTTTCATTTGTAATTATTTGTATATTAAGCTTTCCCGTTTATGCACAAACTTTGTTAATGAATGAACATTTTGATTATCCAGCAGGAGATACTTTGACTACCCACGGTTGGACAGTCCATAGTACAGGTGTAAACCCTATTCTTTTAAAAAGCGGATCATTAAACTACAATCAATATCCTGCTTCAATAGGTAATAAGGCCTATATTATGAATACGGGTCAGGATATTAATCACACTTTCCCGGGCCAGACAAGTGGAACAGTTTATGTAGCAGCTTTGGTAAAAATTGATTCTGCTTCAACAACAGGTGAGTATTTTATGCATTTTATAAGAAGCGGTACCAATTTTGCTGCACGTGTATATGTAAGAAAAGCATCTACAAATACCATTAATTTCGGTATCGCTAAAGGGAGTACAGCCAATTACTCCTCCACAGCATATTCTAAGGACACTACTTTTTTACTAGTTTTAAGATATAAATTTGTTAGCGGAACGCTCAATGACAGTGTTTCACTTTATATAAATCCAGCTATTGCAGAAGAAGGCATACCCACACTTAAAGCAACAGATATGTCAAATACAGATCTTGATTCTGCCTATACAATTGCATTACGGCAAGGTAGTAGTGCAAATACAACATTTCTGAATATAGATGAAATCAGAGTTGCCAATACCTGGTACAATGCTGTTGGGTTTTTAACAACACCTGTTATAACAGCAGTAAGTGCAACTAATATTACGACAAATTATGCAAGTTTAACAGGGAATGTCCTCAGCAATGGTGGATCCTCAATAACTGCAAGGGGATTCTGTTATGATTCGCTTGCCAATCCGGGACTTTTAAATTCATTTACAAGTGAATCTGCTGGAATGGGAAGTTTTACAAGTAATCTCAATGATCTGATGCAGGGAAAAACTTATCATTACAGGGCTTATGCAACAAACAGTATTGGTACAGCTTATAGTGCTGACTCTGTTTTTACCACTTCAGCTATAGCAGTACTACCTGTAGTATCAACAAATACAGTTTCAAATATCGGAATTTATGCTGCAAGCTTATCAGGCACTGTAATAAATGATGGAGGAGCAACTATAACTTCAAGAGGTTTTTGCAGAAGCAGTATTTCAAATCCTACATTAACGGATAGTGTAAATATTGTAAGTGGTACAACAGGCATATACACTTTCAACCTCAGCAATCTTCAACAAAACACCACCTATCATATCAGAGCTTATGCTACTAATGCTATTGGGACAACTTATGGCAGTAATGTAAGTTTTACAACACTGATGTACATTCCAACATATACAATTGAACAAATACATGGTATTAATCCTACGACAGGAGTTGCTGATTCATTAAATATAAATTGTAAATTATCAGGAGTTGTTCATGGGTTGAACTATCCGACTTCAGGCAGCGGCTATTCTTTTTATATGATGAATAATAATGCAGGTGTTTTTGTTTATAAAACAACTTTATTATCTTATACAGTTGCAGAAGGCGATTCAATCAGAGTTATCGGAAAAACGCAACAAAGCAACGGACTTATTTATATTGCTCCGGATTCAATTGTTAAGATTTCATCAGCAAATATATTGCAAAATCCTATTGTTATTAATAATCTGGCTGATTCTGTTGAATCAAGATTGGTTAAAATCAACAACCTTACTTATCTGAGTGGATGGCCTACTACAGCAGGAACAACAAAGACAGTTTATGCATTACATGGAACGGACAGTGTAACTATCATTATATATTCAAGTTGTAATCTTCAGGGAACTGCTGCACCTACAGTTACTTTTAATATTACAGGTATTGCTACTCAATCTGATGCTACTTCTCCTTATTTGCAGGGATATATGATATATCCGAGATATATAGCAGATTTGAGTCTGAATCTGACCATACCTTCTGTAACAACCTCATCTGCTAGCAATATTACCATGACAACTGCTTCTTGTAGTGGAAATATAACTAATAACGGTGGAACAACCATAACTGAAAGAGGTATATGTTATTCAACGACTGCAAATCCTGATACAACTTCCGCACACACATCAGAGACAGCTGCTAACGGAAGTTTTACAAGTAATATTTCAGGATTAACATTAGGTACAAATTATCATTACAGAGCTTACGCAAGAAATTCAATAGGAATTGCTTACGGAGGAGATTCTGTTTTTACGACTTCTGCAACAGCAGTTACACCTTTGCTGTCTACTGACTCTGTTTATAATGTTGGCATATTCACAGCCAGTGTAGCAAGTAAAATTAACAACGATGGAGGTGCTTTAATTTACTCAAGAGGTGTTTGTTTCAGTTCAACGGTTACTGCTCCTTCTGTCCTTGATTCATTAAATATCCAGACATATACTACAGGTGCTTATGTCAATAATTTAATCAATCTTTTATCTAATACCACTTATTATGTAAGGGCATTTGCAACTAATTCTGCAGGTACTGCTTATGGAAATATACTTAGTTTTACAACCAAGGTATTTATTCCTACTTATTCAATCAACAAAGTTAAAGGTATTAATAGTATTGGAGTGGCTGATTCTTTGAATGTAAACTGTAAACTTACCGGTATTATTCATGGTTTGAATTATACTTCAACCGGATATAATTTCTTTATACTCGATACAACTGCAGGTATAAATGTGTATAAAACATCAACCCTTAGTTACACACCAGTTGAAGGAGATAAGATCAGAATTATTGGGAAAATTGTTCAGGCAAATGGCTTGATACAAATGGCACCCGATTCACTGGTATATATTTCATCAGCCAACACTTTACAAACACCGATAGTAGTAAATGCATTGAACGATAGTGTTGAATCACAAATGGTAAAAATCAATAACCTTACTTATCTAAGTGGATGGCCCACAATAGCAGGAACTACAAAAACAGTGTATGCTTTAAACGGATCAGATTCAGTTATTATTATGATATACTCCGGCTGTAATTTACAGGGAACTGCTGCACCTGCTACCAGTTTCAATATTACAGGGCTGGTTTCTCAAAATGATGCTACTTCACCCTATTTACAGTCCTATTTATTATACCCCAGGAACATTAATGATCTTGTGGTAAACTATACTGTTCCAACCGTTGTTACTGGAATTACTACAAATATAACAATGACTACAGCAGTTTGTAGTGGAAATATTACTGCTACCGGAGGAACAGCAATTTCAGCAAGAGGAATCTGTTATTCAACCATAGCTTATCCTGATACTTCTGCATTACATAGCACTGAAACAGGAACTTCAGGTAGTTTCAGCAGTAATCTGAGTGGATTAACAAATGCAACCACTTATCATTACAGGGCTTATGCAAAAAATGCAAGCGGTCTTGCTTACGGTGCAGATTCTGTATTTACAACTCCTGCAGCTCCTGTTGCACCCATACTTTCTACGGATTCTGTCTATAATGTTGGTGTTTTTAACGCCAGTACTGCTGCCAAAGTAAGCAATGACGGAGGAACAACAATACTCACAAGAGGTGTTTGCTACAGCACTTCTGCTTCACCTTCTTTAAGTGACTCTGTCCAGACACAAACCGGAACAACCGGAGTTTATATTTGTACAATGACTAATCTTTTATCCAGCACAACTTATTATGTAAGGGCATTTGCTACAAATGCTGCTGGTACAGCATATGGCAATATACTTAACTTTACAACAAAGTTATTTATTCCAACCTATACTATCAACAATGTTAAAGGAATCAATAGTCTGGGTATTGCAGATTCCTTAAATATTAACTGTAAACTGACCGGAGTAATACATGGTTTAAATTATACGACAACAGGTTACAATTTCTTTATACTGGATACAACTGCAGGTATCAATGTTTACAAAACATCTACCTTAGGCTATACACCAGTTGAAGGGGATAAAATCAGGATCATTGGGAAAATTGCTCAGGTGAACGGATTAATAGAAATTGCTCCTGATTCACTGGTATATATTTCTTCTTCAAATACATTACAAACACCTTTAGTTGTGAATATCCTGAATGATACAGTAGAATCAGGACTTGTAAAAATCACTAACCTTACCTATCTGAGTGGATGGCCAACTTCTGCCGGGACAACCAAAACTGTGTATGCCTTAAATGGAACTGATTCAGTAATCATTATAATATACTCAGGATGTAACCTTCAGGGAACAGCAGCACCTACAACCAGCTTCAATATGACAGGACTGGTTTCGCAAAATGATGCTTCATCACCCTATTTGCAATCCTATCGATTGTATCCGAGGAATTTAAACGATTTGGTAATCAACTATACAACTCCAACTGTTGTTACAGGTTCAACTATAAATATTACTATGACAACAGCTGTATGTAATGGAAATATAAGCGCTACAGGAGGAACATCCATTTCTGCCAGAGGTATTTGTTATGCTACAACCGCCAATCCTGATACGTCTGCTTTACATACAAGCGAAACTGCCGCCAACAGTGCATTCAGCAGCAACCTGAGCGGATTGACATTATTAACTACTTATCATTACCGGGCATATGCAAAAAACACAACTGGTATTGCCTATGGCTCAGATTCTTTATTTACAACTGCATCATCAGCTGTTATTCCAATTTTATCAACCGATACTGTTTATAGTATTGGTGCAAGCTCTGCTACCATAGGTTCAAAAATTATCAATGATGGTGGAGGAAATATTTTATCCCGTGGTGTTTGCTACAATAATACAGGTGCTCCAAGTTTACTTGATTCAGTTAGTTTTCAGACAGGAACAACCGGTGTTTACACCAATACTATTGTTAATCTTTTATCGAGCACTTTATATTACGTAAGAGCCTTCGCAACAAATTCAGCAGGAACAGCTTATGGTAACATTTTAAGTTTTACAACCAAGGTGTTTATTCCATCATATGTTATTCAGAAAGTCAAAGGAGTTAACAGTCTGGGTGTTGCCGATTCTGTTAATATTAACTGTAAGCTTACCGGTATTATTCATGGATTGAATTTTGCAACATCAGGCTATAATTTCTTTATCATGGATTCTACTTCTGGTATTAATGTTTATAAAACATCTACCTTGAGTTATACAGCCACTGAAGGTGACAAAGTAAGAATCATTGGCAAAATAGCTCAGGTCAACGGATTAATTGAAATTGTTCCTGATTCATTGGTATTAATTTCATCCTCAAATTCATTATTTAGTCCTGTGACAGTTAATTTACCAAATGATTCAGTTGAATCAAAATTGGTAAAAATTGAAAACCTATACTATTTAAGTGGATGGCCAACAACCGCCGGGAATACAAGAACAGTTTATACAGTCAAAGGAACAGATACAGTTTTATTGAGAATATACAGCAATTGTAATTTGCAGGGCACAGCTGCTCCAACTGCTACTGTGAGCTTTTCTATCGTTGGTTTGGTAAACCAGAATGATGCTTCTTCACCTTATACATCAACTTATCAGGTTTTACCAAGGAATACTTCAGATCTGGTAATCAATTATGGAAATCCGGTTGTAATAACCGGTTCTGCAAGTGGTATTACGCCACATACAACTGTTTGTAGTGGAAATATAACAACTGATGGAGGATATTTACTGACAGCGAGAGGAATTTGTTACAGTTCTGCTTTGAATCCTACAATTGCTGATTCCATCAGAACAACGTCTGCAACTACAGGAAGCTATTCGCTTAATCTCACCAACCTTGCACTTAGTTCAACTTATCATTACAGAGCCTATGGAACAAATTCACTGGGTACATTTTATGGTGCTGATTCAATATTTACAACTGCTGCTGCTGCTGTTTTTCCTGTTGTTACAACAGGTAATGCCACTTCAGTAGCCTATATAACTGCATCTGTACCTGCAACAGTAGTGAGCGACGGTGGTGATACGATTACATCAAGAGGCGTTTGTTATGCATTACATACATTAGCAACAATTTCAGATTCTGTTGTTTTTGTAACAGGAAATGTTGGCAGTTTTACTGCCAGTCTTGTTAACTTATCCGATAATAAAATCTATTATGCTAGGGCATTTGCTATCAATGCGGTTGGAACTGGATATGGTAATGAAATAAGTTTTACAACTAAAAAATATCCTGTTTTGTATACTATAGCTCAGGTTAAAACCGTAAACATTTCAGGAGTAGCAGATTCAATCGGAGTGAACTGTAAATTGATAGGCGTTGTTCATGGTCTGAATTTTAAACAAACAGTAGCTTCGGGAGGACTGAACTTTTATTTACTGGACGCAACTGCTGGTATAAATATATACAAAACCAGTACATTGGGTTATACACCACTACAGGGTGATTCTATCAGAGTGATTGGTAAAATTGCTCAGGTAAATGGATTAACTGAAATGGTTCCTGATTCTATTGTACTCATTGCATCCGGACAAAGTTTACATACTCCTCTTATAGTTTCTTCATTAACTGAAAATATTGAATCCCAACTTGTAAAAATGCAAAATCTAACTTATATCAGTGGTTGGCCGACCAGTTCAGGTATAACTACTTTTTCTGTTCTTGCATTAAATGGTATTGATACCGTAACACTTAGATTATTCTCAAATTGCAATCTTCAAGCAAAACCTGCTCCTACAGTTGCATTTAATATTGTTGGGCTGGTAAGCCAGATAGATGCCAGTTCTCCTTATACTTCCGGTTATGTGATTATTCCACGTGACAGTAACGATATGCAAATTTATACCATAGGTATCACAGAAACTACTGCTAATTCATTCAGATTATATCCAAATCCGACCAATGGTAAACTAAACATTACAATGGAAAATGCAATGGATGCAGAAATAAAAATTTATTCCCTGATCGGAAATTTATTACTGAAACAAAAAACCATGCAAATTTCTACAAACATAGATTTATCCTCCTTTGCCAAAGGTGTATATTTTGTAAATATTATAAATACTTCAAACGGCAAATCCAATACGGAGAAACTGATTATTCAATAACTGAGTTATAGGATTGATAGAGAGGCTGTCTGAAAATTGTTCAGACAGCCTTTTTTTTTACACTAAAACCTATTTCAAATCCACTTGTTTATGAAAACAAATAAACTATCAGAATGTATACTTTTAAACGAACCCAGACAATAGCAGCTCCATTAGATGAAATATGGGATTTTGTATCATCACCAGCAAACCTTCAGAAAATAACACCGCCTTATATGGGTTTCAATGTTATCACTTCTAATCTGCCTGAAAAAATGTATGAAGGCATGATCATCGCATATAAGGTAAGTCCATTGATGGGGCTGAAAATGAAATGGGTAACTGAAATAACTCATATTAAGGAAAAAGAGTTTTTCGTGGATGTTCAACAGCAGGGACCTTATCGTTTCTGGCACCATGAACATCATTTCAAAGAAACCGCAGCAGGAGTTGAAATGACCGATATTCTGAATTATCGTCCACCCTTCGGAATCTTAGGACAAATTGCCAATCAACTGATTATTGAAAAGAAACTTGAAGAAATTTTTGAGTTCAGAAAACGCAAACTTGAAGAAATATTTGGGTAATATCAATGATTATGAACCAATAACATTAAATTCTTCTTCCAGAAAATCTTTGAGTTGTGAAGGCTGAATATCGAGTGTAAGTTCACCTTTCTTACAGTAAGATATTTTACCAGTTTGTTCAGAAACTACAATGGCTATGGCATCCGACTGTTCCGTAATACCCATGGCTGAACGGTGGCGTAAACCTAAATCGTGAGATATATTGCGGTTTCCGGAAACAGGCAATATACATCTTGCAGCTCTTATCCTGTTATTAACAATTATAACTGCACCATCATGCAAAGGGCTGTTTTTAAAAAATATATTTTCCAATAATTGTTTCGATACATTGGCTTCTATGATTTCACCTGAATTCACAAAAGTGGGTAATTCATTTTTATTGGCTATCACAACCAAAGCTCCTGTTCTGGAATGTGACATTTTCTGACAGGCTTGTATAATAGGATCTATACTCAGATTGTTTTCATTGCTGATATCTACCCTCCAGAACAAAAATCGTTTGGGTTTTTTACTCATAAATCCTGGTGTACCCAACAGTAGTAAAAACCTGCGAATTTCCGGTTGAAAGACAACAATCAATGCAATCACCCCTACACTGATAAATTGTCCCAATATTTCGGCAAGTAATTCCATTTCCAGTGCTCTGACCAGTTTCCACATTAAGTAGATTGAAATTATGCCTAAAAAAATATTTATTGCAGCTGTTCCTTTGATAAGCTTGTACAACTCATAAAAAAGATAAGCTACCAGCACTATATCAATAATATCCAGTACTCTTAATTTGGGGAGGTCAACGATAAATAACTCTAACATATTTAATTTGTAAATAAAAAATTTAAATCTGAATTAATTCATTTATTTCTAAAACTGTTATAAATATCTTTAATAGTAATTAAGTATCAAAATTTTACGTATACTGTATATTTTATACTGGATAGTTGAAGCTGTCCCTTAAAAAGAGCCGGTATCCATTTGTTTTTGTAGCTCAACAGCATTTTTTTAGCAGCGGATTGATTAAAACCATATTTTGCACCATTCGTAATTTCACCTATATCTGCGATGCCTTTTTCGCTGACAAGAATTTGAAAACTAACTTCTATTTCACGGTCTTTTAATAATTTAAAATTTTCGGGATATTTTTCTTCAACATAATTTTTTACTCTGTTCCAGTAATTCTGGGCATAGTTTACAAAATCATCCCATCCTTTCTGTGGATGAGCTGCTATGATTTCTTTTTTATAAAAAAACTGCTTGCCTGCAGCATCAAAACTTATGCCTTTCTTTAATTTTCCTTTACTATACCATTCCGTAAAATAAGGTTTCCCATCATTATGAAAACCTACCCAGATACTATCTTTTTTACCGTTGATATATTTCCCTTTACCGGCAACAGGACTGGGAATTGGATAAACAGATATATTTCCCTTAAACTGTGTGGTTTCGTTTTGGTTTTCCGAAATATAAAAGTCAGCTACATCCTTGCTCCCAAAACTCCAGTAATCATCATTATAATCAGCTTTATCTTCCTGAGAAAAAGCAATACTACTGACGAAAACACTTAAAAATATCAATAAATAAAATTTCATAATGCTGGTTTTAAAACAAAGCAAATTTACATTAATTTTTCATTGTATTAGCAGAAGAATAAAAATCTATTCATAAATAGGGTAGATTAATAAATAGTGGAACGATTGTGTAAAATGATTAAAAAAAACTATTTTTGCGATACTAAAATTCAACACTATTGAAAAATCTATTCCGACGTAAATCTATTGAGATGATTCTCAGTCATGCTGATACCGAAGCCAAAGGAGCTGGCGGCATGAAACGAAGTCTTACGGTAAGAGATTTAACGGCTTTAGGAATTGCAGCTATAATCGGAGCAGGTATATTCAGCACCATTGGAACTGCAGCTGTTAATGGAGGACCGGCAGTTTCAATGTTGTTTATTTTTACTGCAATAGCATGCGGTTTTTCTGCCATGTGTTATGCACAGTTTGCTTCAGGTATTCCCATCAGCGGGAGTGCTTATACTTATGCCTATGTGAGTTTTGGTGAGTTGATTGCCTGGATTATAGGTTGGGATTTAATTATGGAATATGCTGTAGGCAATATAGCTGTAGCCATTTCATGGTCCGACTACTTTACAGGATTTATGCATGGCATTGGCATGAAAATTCCAGAATACATGAGCACAGATTTCCTGAGTGCTTCGAGGGGTTATCACAAAGCCCTGGAAAGTATTCAAAACGGTATTCCTTTCAGTCAATTAAATGGTGGTATTCAGGAAGCCTATATTGCATGGCAAAATGCCCCTCATGTTTTTGGAATACGATTCATTGCAGATATCCCGGCCTTTTCAATTGTTGTTTTTATTACTTATCTGGTTTATAAAGGCATTTATGAAACCAAAGTTGCAAGTAACGTTATGGTAATTCTTAAACTTGCCATCCTTTTTCTGGTTATAGGTGTAGGTGCTTTTTATGTGGACCCTGATAACTGGTCTCCTTTTGCACCCAATGGTGTAGGCGGAGTAATGAAAGGTGTTGCCGGCGTATTTTTTGCATATATTGGCTTCGATGCCATTTCTACTACAGCCGAAGAATGTAAAAACCCCAAGAAAGACCTGCCCCGTGCCATGATTTTTGCATTGGCCATTACCACAGTCTTATATGTATTGATAAGTTTAGTGCTTACAGGGATGATTAGTTATACCGAATTAGGAGTGGGTGATCCCTTAGCCTATGCTTTCGAAAAATTGCATCTGACCCGTTTATCGGGCATTATTGCTATCAGTGCCATTATTGCCATGGCTAGCGTATTGCTGGTATTTCAGGTAGGACAACCCCGTATCTGGATGAGCATGAGCCGTGACGGACTTTTACCCAAACGATTTTCAAAATTGCATCCAAAATACAGAACTCCTGCTTTTGCTACTGTTATTGCAGGTATCATCGTTGCCTTTCCTTCACTTTTCCTCAATCTGACTGAAGTAACCGATTTAACCAGTATAGGGACTTTATTTGCCTTTGTCCTTGTATCGGGTGGAGTGTTGATTATGGATACGCCTAAGAGTGGCAACAGCTTACAGCAGGGAGGCAGTTACAGGGTTCCCTATGTCAGCAGCAGATATATATTGCCAATACTTTGGATATTTGTGTTTTTTGCTTTATTCTATTTAAATGCCGAAGGGGTTAAGCGTTTTTTTGACTTTGGAGCAGCTCATTATCATACCAATGGTTTTTGGAATACATTCAAACACCAGATACCTATGTTTGGATTTATCATAATTGCATTTGTCATCACAATTTTAGCCATACTTAAAAACTTCTCTTTGATACCCGTATTGGGTTTACTAACTAATTTGTATTTAATGACAGAATTGGGTATCACCAATTGGTTGCGGTTTTTGATATGGTTGTTTGTTGGACTTGTACTGTATTTTGTTTATGGGAAAAGCCATAGTAAACTGGTGAATAGTGAATAGTTATGCATAAACTCCAAATTCAAAACCACAAACACTTAACTTGACACCCTGCTGAGCGTAGAGTTAAATAAAAAAAGTGATGAAATCGGCTTTGTCTTGTATGCAGGCAAAAGCGTTGGCAAACTAGGTCGGAATTAAGAAGCGGTCTGCAGACCGCATAAAATTATTGTTAAATAGTTTTGGAGAGAATGTAGAAAGGATTAGTTTAGCAATGTATGTCAATGGAGTTTGTATGAAATTGTGTTAATGGTCATGACACCGCAACTTAAGCAAGTGTAGTCTGAGACATACGCTTAGCATATCACATTTGTTTTTTATATTTTTAGAATGACTTATTTTTATATATTTGTTGTCAATAAATGGAGAATATTAAATTAAACATTATAACAGAAGAAATAGTAAAAAAACATTTGCAGTTATGATTATATTTTTTCATTTCCTGATTGGACTAAATCTTATTTAGTAATGGTACTAACACTTATTTTCCCTCAACTAAAAATCATCGTATTCAATTTCGAAACAAATTTTTTGTTTTCTATAATTATT
>CAIUKU010000237.1 GCA_903899825.1 uncultured Bacteroidales bacterium
CTCGATGCCGAAAATGTTTACAGTGCTGGATTAGATAGATGGTTGATAAAATCTATGGCTATAAATGGCTATGGAGAAGCAATGTTTTCCGACTCCAACTCCCGCCGACCAAATGGAACAACAGGTAAAGAAAAATGCTTTTGGCAAACAAGGGAAAAGGTTAATTCAATACAACGATATTAATGATGTACTCATTCAAATTCGTTCTAAGTTGATTGAAATTTTCAATAACGCAACAACTCCTCCCGATAAAAATTTCATTGCTAGTGAACTTGACAACGTTTGTAAAAAAATCATTACTCTAATTCCTGAAGATGAATCTGAGGATAAATCTAAGGATGAATCTAAGGATGAAGATGAAAAAGATATCTTTTATTATTATGACATTTATATCAAAAATGCCAAAGTAACGAGTGCTCGTTTGAGAAGTATTAAAAGTTATAAAAATCATTTATATAAATTTTCTAAAAGCAAGAAAATTACACTGACTTTTGATACTTTTACAGCCGATAAATTAAGAGATTTTGAAAAGTATTTGCGTAAAGACAAAATACCAAAGGGTGATAATACAATTAAAGCTATAATGAGTTCTATTAGAACATTCTGGAATTATTCTGTTTCAAATTTTGAGCACCTTAATATTCCTTATCCCTTTAGCAAAAGTAATAATGATAAGGGGTATGTAATTCCAAAAGAAAAATACGGTGACCCAATTTTTCTGACCATAGAAGAAAGAGACTTAATTTTTAATGCTAATATTGAAAGTAACAGACTTTCTACTATTAGAGATATTTTTGTATTTCAATGTTTAATTGGTGCAAGGGTAGGTGATCTTCTTTATTTAACCAAGGATAATGTTGATAAAAACAATGTGCTATCATACATTCCAAGTAAAACTATTAATAAAGCTCAGTCTATTGCACGTATCCCATTAACTGCAAAAGCAATTGAAATACTAAATAAATATGATATGCCGGATAATAGGTTGTTGCCTTTTATTACTGATCAGAAATACAATGAATACTTAAAAGAATTATTCAAATTAATTGGACTTGACAGAAAAGTAGAAGTCTTAAATACAATAACGAAGAAAAAAGAACATATTAGTATTTGTGATATTGCCAGCTCTCATTTAGCCCGTAGGACATTCGTAGGTAATTTAGTGAATAAAAAAACACCATTACATGTTGTTACAAAAATGAGCGGTCATGTTGCCGGAAGTAAGTCAGTACAGCGTTACTACAGTGTAAATGATGATATATTAAAAGATTACGTTGATTTAATTGATTAAAAAACAAAACATATAAATAATTAAAAAGATTTAAATTACCAATGAAACAGAATGACTATAGAGATTTTATATTATGTAGCTTTAAAGATAATATTAAGTTTATTAAATACGATATTATAAGACGTTATAAGAAAGAAAAGAACAATGATATTTGCAAAGAAGAGTTTTTTGGAAGATGTAATGATGTTATAACTGATATGTTAAGAGAATTTGAAGAAAGAATTGAAAGTGTAACTTCAAGAAATATAGATATTTCTGAAATAACATGTAGCATTTTTTTTGGAGATGAAGGAGGCCCAAATGTCTTTGGTTGTTTTTTTAAACATGAACATGTAATGTTAATAAAGAAAGCCATTGA
>CAIUKU010000238.1 GCA_903899825.1 uncultured Bacteroidales bacterium
GTTCCTCCTGAGAAGTCTGCATTTCTTCTAAGGTATTTTGTGTCTCTTCATGAGCATTTTGTAACTCCTGTTGTAAATCCGAATGTATAATACTGCTAATATTGGTCTTCCTTTTTTTATTTTGAGATTTAATTCCAAGAATAGGATCTACATCATTAAAAATGATAATAATTTTACCAAATAAGAGTTCAGGCTTGTCAAGCCATTGAATTTTAACATTTATAATTTGTGTACCTCCATTGGTACCTACTTTGATATTATGTAAATACACTGTTTCTTTGGAAAGAATGGCTTTATGAAAAGCAACAGGAAATTCGTTGCGTAAACCATCCCTTAACATTGCAAATATATTCAGATTGGCTTTACCAACAGCCGGCTCAAGATATTTCCCTGTTCGCCCGCTTATGTATATAATATCTCCATTTTCATTTACCAAAACGCCCGGAGGAGAAAAAAACTGCATCAACAGTTGATCGGTGAGTGATTGTATATTTTGAGAAGGTTTATCTGTAATTTGCTTATCTGTATCTGTAATTTTTTTTCTTGAAAAAGAAGAAGGAAAATCGAACAAATCAGGAGTCAAAGAAGAAACTAAGCGCCTGAATATTTTCAGTTTAGAATCCAATGCAGAAAAAAGAGGGCTTTGATTTCCAAGTGTTTCCGAACTACCAAGCATCATAATTCCATCAGGATTAATGCTGTAATAAAAAAGTCCCAGTATTTTTTTTTGCAATTCTGCTTCCATGTAAATCAAAAGATTGCGGCAAGTAAGTATATCTATTTTGGTAAAAGGTGGATGCATAATAATATTGTGGTGAGCAAATACTATCATTTCCCTTATTTCTGAATTGACACGATAGCCATCTTCCGTTTTAACAAAAAAACGACTCAATCGATCCTGAGATACATCAGCAGCAATATTTGCAGGAAACAATGCTTTTCTTGCAGTCTCAATTGCTTCGTTATCAAGATCTGTAGCAAATATCTGTAAGGTATATCCTCCATGGGGATTTGTTTTCTCCATTGCTTCTTTGAACACAATGGCCAATGAATATGCTTCTTCTCCGGTAGAGCAACCTGGCACCCATGCAAGGACTACAGAACCATTTGATAGTTTATTAATCAATTCCGGGATAAAACTATCTTTCATTTTTTCCCATACCAATGGTTCCCGAAAGAAATTGGTAACACCAATCAACAATTCTTTGAAAAGAATATCAATTTCCTTTGGATTTTCCTGCAGAAAATGGACATAAGCAATAATCTTGTCAATTTTATGAACCCCCATGCGTCTTTCGATGCGACGGTATACAGTGTTTTTTTTATATAATGAAAAGTCATTACCTGTATGGGTTCTGAGTAAAATGATAATTTTTTCGAGTGCACTTTTATTTTTAGCTTCTATGTCTATTTCAGACCTGACAATAGGTATATATTTAAGAAATGTCATCAATTTTAACGGTAATTCTTCAGCAGTAGCCACAATATCAACCAAAGTTGAATCGATAACATTTCGTGGCATGCTGTCGTATTTTGCTGTTTTGGGATCCTGTACCAAAACAATGCCGTTTTTTTCTTTGATGAAACGGCATCCTGCACTTCCGTCAGACCCCATACCAGACAATATAACTCCTACTCCATATTCCTGCTGATCCTCGGCAAGAGAGCGTAAGAAAAAATCTATCGGTAGGCGAAGACCTCTAGTTTCCATTGGTTCAAAGAGAAAAAGCACCCCTTTCAATATGGACATACTTTTATTAGGAGGTATTACATAAACAGTATTTGGCTTCAAAGTCATACGATCTTTTGCCTGAAAAACATCCATTTTCGTAATTCGCTGAAGTAATTCAGGTAACATTCCCTTTTGGGTAGGATCAAGATGTTGAATTACAACATATGCCATCCCATTGTTATCGGGAACATTACTAAGAAATTGTTCTATCGCTTCCAGCCCACCAGCTGATGCCCCTATCCCGACAATCGGAAATTTTTTTTTATCAACCTGATGAGTTTTATCAATTGAAGAAATTGCTGGTTTTTGATTCTTAGTTTTCACTTGTGGAAATTTTAAAAAAGATTTGGATTGAATTATCATTGAAACATCTAATTTCTAAACACTTGATTCAAGGTTCTTCCAGATATTCATACCTGTTTCTCTGACATATGTAAAACAGAGTGTTGTGATTTAAAACCCTGTTCTATTTAACCATACAATATTACGAATTTTTTTCCAAGAATATAAGATTTTTACATAAATAATGCTTTTTTAAAATTTTGATTTTTCAATATTTATTTTATTTCTTTGAGTAGTTCACTATTATCATAATACCAAGATATAATAGTAAAAAGTGGATAATGTTTAATCTTTTTTCAGTTCTAAAATTACAGTTTGATCACTTCCATCAGAAGTCTGCCATTTTTGGAATTTTTTAGTATTATCAAGCAAAATCCATGTCTTAGAAAACTCAGAACCAATACTTTCAATCTTAATAAAATTATTTGTTTGTTCCCACTTAAATTCCGAGTTATCTACTTTAATTACATCAAAAAGTGAATAACGAATTCGCTTTTCGCCTTCTCCATTTCTAAGAAAAGTCATAGTTCCTATGTTATTTAATGAAACTTCGGCTTGTCCTGGTTTTTTTGTAGCATGCTTTTGAATAGTCCAGCTACCTATTAACCTGAGTTCGGGATAAGAGTTATTAACAATTAATGTTCATAAATATTTGAATAACAAATAATTAGCAGCATTGGAATTGTTTATTTTTGTAGTGCAAACCAACAAAAAAACAAAACCAATGCTACAGGATAAAA
>CAIUKU010000239.1 GCA_903899825.1 uncultured Bacteroidales bacterium
CTGTGCCCCGTGCAAATATGGAATAAGAAAAACTTTTATAGCACAGGTCGCAGACCTGCGCTAGCGGGGAGCTTTCCTTCCCACACGACTCAGGCTGGAGCCTGAGCCGAACATGAGCCGAACAAAAGAGGGAATACGTTACGGTGAACGGGTGATATTTTAGAAAAAAGAAAGAACCGAAACTCAACAAAGACAATGAAACAAATTTTGATTAAAATAGTAATTATTATCTCATTATCATTCTGCTGTTATTCATGTGTAAAGAATAACAAGAAAGTGATTCTATTTGCCGATAATCAGTACTTAAATTTCATAAATGATTCATTATCTGAAAATCTGAAATTATCAACTGACAGCAACTTTATTTTTACTAGGAAATTCAAAACTAACGACTACGAAAAGATTGAATGCTTGAAAGGAAAATTTCAAATAAAGAATGATACAATATACTTTAGCAGAAACTTGCTGACTGACATAAAAAGTCAAAAAGCAATTATAAAAAACAATTATTTAGAGATTGTTGACGACGAGGCATGCTACAAAATTAAGTTGGTAAAAACTGAATTGCGGAACAAAATAACTTTTGATAGTAAGAGGTTTAAAAACTTCGTTTTATTCTCATACTGCCAGACAAGAGATTCTTCAAAATTCAAAAACTCTATACCACATGACTTAAACAACGAAGAAATTTCAAAAATTGATAGTTTACTGAGAAGTTGTATGAAGGAAAATTCACAACTAAAGAACAGGAATAGTAACAACTACTATAAACAATGTATAGCGACAAAAAACCTGAATAATGAAGTCATAGTATGGATTAATTGCCTATGTTACGAATCAGGTTTTAATAAACGAAATGAATTTCAACGTCAAGTAATAGACGGAATAAAAGATGGTGGTGTTTGTTTTTTTCAAGTAAAAATGAACTTGACGAAAAGAACTTATTTTGATTTGTCTATACATGGTGATGCATGAAAAAAATTGCCGCACGCACCCACGCTGGCGCGGGTCTGTGACCCGTGCAAATATGGAATAAGAAAAACTTTTATAGCACAGGTTGCAGACCTGCGCTAGCGGGGGGGCTGGACATAAACCAACGTTACAAACTTTGTAATGGAACAAAACATACATTTGAACTATTTATCTAAATCGCGACAAACAACAATGATTTATGATTTTATTTGATAATATATATTATTTGCTATACAACTATTTCCAGCGAACCAATTCAGGCACATTTGGATATAAATTAACATCAATTTCATTGACATCACTTTATATTTACACATTTGTATGTTTGTTGTATTCTCTAATAAACATTTTATATTATTTGTTTTTTATTGATACTTCCAATACTATTATTGTACAAAACAGCTTATTTTCTTTTGTAAATAAAGATTTCATTATGCTAGGAAGTATTATATGTTTTATATATTCAAATATTCGATACTTCACATTTAAAAACATCAATAAAATTCACGAAAAGATAAATGACAGGAATATGAGCAGAAGAGAACGACTTAATGTATTAACAGTTAGTTATATGGTAACTTCGCCATTTTTGCTGTTCTTTATGGCAGATTATTTGAGAGATTTATACAGATAAATCCTTAGTTCGGCATAGCGTCTTTCGCTATGTCGGGTGGGAAGGAAAGCTCCTGCTTTCCACATTATGTTTGAATATGGTTAGCAGGTGGCACATGCCGTTTTTACGGTGAGCTTTCCCGCACGACTCAGGCTGGAGCCTGAGCCGAACACGAGCCGAACAAAAGAGGGAATACGTTACGACGAACGGGGACTGGAGAAAATTATATATTGAAACATAGAATAAATGACGTAAATCATATGTATGTATGTCTTTGAAAAATAAAAAACAGATGACAAGAATTCAAATTATCACATTAATTGTAATTTCAATTATTACGACTTCATGTCTTCCTCCTATAGATCCAGACCCTAGTGTCAAAATTGAAGTTGATAATAACGCTTTAACGAACATCGATAGTTTAGCATTATCCATTTATGACACGTACTATAAGGAAACATACACGGAAACTCAACACTTAAGTCAGAATAATAACATTTATTATTTTGGCAACGGAGAGGGAAAAGGAGATTTTAAGATAAAGCTTAAAAACGGCTCTTCCATTATCATAACTGACAAAGAATTACACAGTGCCGACAAGTTGTTATTAAAAGAGAAAGACGGAAAGTTTTACTTTAATGCACAAAACGAATTGCCCATTTACGACATGGTCATGAACAGCATCATTGCGTTACTAATCATTTTCTTAATAAAAGTACCATTTTCATTTTTTATGAAGACTATAAAGCGAAAGGAATACTTAGTTCGGTACCTAATTTTCTACTTGCTTTTTATTTTGGCATGCGCATTATTAAACGTGACTTTTGACATACTGGGACTAAATTTGAATATTGTCTTCTTTTTTATTTACTTAGTTGTACCCAATTATATAGACATTTCAAACTTTATGAAGTATGCATTAAATGCGAATAAAGAAGGTTTTATTGTGAAAATTATATTGATTAATCTAGTGCTTTTAATATTGTGGCAGTATTTGAATATGCTGAGTGAATTTTATTTTATTACGAGATAAAACATAAAAAAATATACTAAGAAACGGCTGTTGCTAACCAACCCACGTTGGCGAGAGTCTGTGAACCATGCAAATATGGAAAAGAAAAACTTTTATAGCACAGGTCGCAGACCTGCGCTAGCGGGGGGCTAGCTTGCAAAAAGCATCTGCTGAAAGACATTTCCCACATGCTGAAAGGCAAAAAGCATCTGCTGAAAGACATTTCCCATCTGCTGAAAGGCAAAAAGCATCTGCTGAAAGGCATTTATCATCTGCTGAAACACAAAAAGCATCTGCTGAAAGGCAAAAAGCATCTGCTGAAAGACATTTATCACATGCTGCAAGGCTTGCAGCAGATAAAGGCTGAGACTGTTCATGCAACTGTGTCTGCAAGCTAAAAATAATTAATTTTGCAGACCAATGAAAAAAGAAGAAAAAGAAA
>CAIUKU010000240.1 GCA_903899825.1 uncultured Bacteroidales bacterium
AATAAATTTTCAAGTTAATTGTCCAATATAAAAATAATTAATAAATCATTTTAGTAAAACTCAGAAAAACAAATAAATAAAAGCATCTCAAAAAAAAAGCGATTTCGCCTGTTTCCAGATGAAATCGCTTTTTCATTCACAAAAAAATTCTATTTCATTTTTCGGGCTATCCGGTTCGATTTTCTTCTTTGTAACTTAATTTTCATTGCATAAGTGATGAGATACATCGCTGGAACAAAAATTAAAGTCAGAAAGGTTGCAAAACTGAGCCCAAAGATAATTGTCCATGCTAATGATCCGAAAAAGGCTACATTATCACCTCCAAAGTGGATATGGGGGCTTAATTCTGTAAATAAAGTTACAAAATTTATATTAAACCCTATTGCTAATGGAATGAGTCCTAAAATAGTAGCTGAAGCAGTTAATAAAACAGGTGTTATACGTGTTTTTCCTGCTTGAATGATAGCTTCACGGGTTTTCATACCCCTTTCTTTCAAGACATCGGTAAATTCAACCAATAGAATACCGTTACGAACAACAATTCCCGCAAGAGCAACTACACCCATTCCTGTCATAATAATTGAAATTGGCATTCCAAAGATGATAAATCCCAGCAATACACCAATAATACTAAAGAATACTTCACTAAAAATTATAATGGGTTTACTGATAGAGTTAAACTGTGTAATGAGTATAAACATGATAAGGAAAACGGCCAGCAGCATTGCTTTACCGAGAAAAGACATGGTTTCTTTCTGGTCTTCCTGTTCACCCGTTAAACTAATTTCAATACCTTCTTTTTTACTAAATTTTGGTAATTCAGAAGTAATTTTCATTACGATCTCATTTGCATTATAATCCTTTAACACATTTGATGAAACAGTAATTACACGTTTTAAATTCTTACGTTTAATTCCACCGTAGGCATTTTCATATTTAAGTTTAGCAACAGATGACAATGGTATCTGACGCAATAATCCGGTATTCATATCCCGATATGTAATTATTAGGTTTAATATTCGGTCAATATTTTTGCGTTGGTCATTCTGGTACCTGAGTTGAATAGGATATTGATCTTCTCCTTCCCTGTACTTTGATATTTCTTTTCCTAAAATTGCATTTCTTATTTCCATACCAATCTGTCCGGTCGAAATACCTTCATGATTGGCTCTTTCTCTATCAATATCAATTACTATTTCTGGTTTTCCTTCATCGAAATCTGATTTCAATTCTTCTATCCCAGGAATCCTTAATGAATCAACAAATGCTTTGAAGCTTTTAGCAGAAATTATCAACTCATCAATTTCCTCTCCACTTATCTCAATATTTATAGGTTTACCGGTAGGAGGTCCATTTTGATTTTGATCTACAGTAATTTCAACACCGGGAATACCTTTTACTATTTCCCTTATTTTTTCAAGATATTCTGCAGAATTGATACCCTTGCGTTTTGCATATTCAACAAATGCAACAGTAACTTTACCAAGATTACTGGCAGATGATTTATTCTCAAAGGTACTTTCAGATGCATTCACTGCCACATTGGAAATAATTGACTCAACTGCGGGATTTTTATCACCAACTACTTTATAAATTCTATCTTCTATTATTTTGGTAATAGAATCTGTTTTTGCAATATCAGTTCCAACTGGCATTTTGATATAAGCATAAATGAAATTAGGGTCGCTGCTTGGAAAGAAAACTACTTTAGGTTTTGCTAAAATGGTAATAAAGATAGTAAGCACAAATAATCCTACCAAAGAACCTAATAGTCTGTAAGGACGTCGGCCTTTTATAACTTTCTTGAGCAAACTTTCATATTTGTTCATCATTGCCGGTATAAAAACATGCTGGAAACGGTATAATACTTTGCGTCCGTGAAACTGGTGTAATAAAAATACAATTCCAATAAAAATTGAAAAATTCCCAATTCCAGGCAGTCCTATCAGATGGAACATCAATCCTATACCGGTAAATATGGCTGTAATAATCCATATTTTCTTAGTTGTAAAATGATGTTCTTCATCATCATCATGTTTCATAAAAGAGACTGCAAAAACCGGGTTAAAAATATAAGCTACAATAAGAGATGCAAACAAAGTAATAATAAGTGTGACAGGAATAAAATACATAAACTTACCTACTATACCGGGCCAAAATGCCAATGGGAAGAAAGGTGCCAATGTAGTTAAGGTCCCTGACAGAATTGGCATAAAAACTTCTCCGGCTGCATACTTTGCCGATTGTTTGATGCTGAGTTTTCCTTTATTCTTTTTAAATATTCTATGCGTATTCTCTATTACCACAATTGCATCATCCACAACAATACCGAGTGCGAATATAAATGCAAACATTACAAGCATATTCATTGTAAAACCAATTCCCGGCATTACAATATAAGCGATAGCCATTGATAAAGGTACCGACAAACCAACAAAAATAGCATTGGTTAATCCCATGAAGAACATTAAAACAATGGTAACAAGTATAAAACCGATGATAATAGTGTTATTTAAATCAGCTAAAGTTGTACGGGTATGAACTGACATGTCTCCGGTAATCGTAACATTTAAATTTGAAGGCAGTTCTTCTTTCTTCATGTGATCAATAATTTCTTTAATTTTATCGGAAGCTTCCAATAAATTTTGACCACTTTTTTTTACGATATTTAATGTAATTACATTTTTACGATCCATTGAAGCATAGCTTTCACGATCTTTAAATCCGTCTTTAATTTCTGCAATATCTTTAAGGTAAGCCAAGGCACCACTTGAAGATTTAATTACAATATTTTTAATGATATCCAGATTTTTGAATTCACCGGTAACACGGATGCTGCGTTTCATACCCTGCATTTCGACAGAACCTCCGGAAATGGTAATATTTTCAGAAGCTATTGCTCTATCGATATCTGATAAAGCAACACTTGCAGCCTGCATTTTATACATATCAACATTAATCTGAATTTCACGATCCAGAGCACCAACAATATCAACCCTGGTTATCTCTTTTAATGCTTCTATTTCATCCTGCATTTCATCGGCATACTTTTTTAACTTTTCTAATTCAAAGTCGCCTGAAATATTGATATACATGATTGGTATTTCAGAAAAATCAATTTCCATAACGGCAGGATCTTCTAACAAATCATTGGGCAAATCTGATTTTGATTTGTCTACAGCATCCTTTACTTTTTGTTTTGCATCAGCTACTGTTATTCCTGTATTAAATTCAATGATAATGGTTGAGAAGTCCTGTATTGAGTTACTGGTAATCTTTTTTACTCCATTAATTGATTTTATATTCTTTTCTATAGGGCGAGTCACCAGATTTTCCATATCTGTTGGAGCAGTCCCCGGATAGATTGTATTTACTATCATAGTCGGAATTACCAGCTCAGGAAATTGTTCTTTAGGAATTGACTGATAACTCATCATTCCAAAAATAGCAATGATAATAGCCAGCACATATATACTGGTTTTATTGTCAATAGCCCAGCTGGTTCCGAAAAACTCTTTTAATTTTTCATTCTTCATTGTGAAATATTTTTTTTTGTTATAATTTTATAGCTTCACCATCTTCAAGATTCTGATATCCTGTAACAATAATTTTATCTCCGGCTTTCAATCCTTCAAGAACTTCTACATTTCCATTGTAATTTTGTCCTGACTTTATATTGCATTTTTTTGCAATTTTCAGATTCATTTTATCGGCAACTACATATACAAAATCTCCGCTGCCATCTTTTTGAATAATATTAACAGGTATTACCACTGCATTTGATTTTTTATAATCATTTATTTTAATCAATGCAATCATATTGGCTCTGAATTCCATTTTCCCGGGATTCAATCTTGATTCTATCGTAAATGTACGGTTGACGGGATTGATAAATTTGCTTGAAAATGAGATAACAGTTTCAATTTCCTCATTATAATCAGGAAAATTAATAATTACCTTATCACCTTTATGAATTTTTGGAGAGTATGCTTCGGCAACCTCAGCAGTTACTTTAACCTTGCTGAAATTAACCATCCGAAAAGCAGGCATGTTAGGGGCGGGGGTAGCAATCTGACCTACCTTTACTCCAACTTCTTCAATACTTCCAGAGATTGGAGCTATAATCCTACTCATATCCAATTGTTCTTTTAATGTAATCATTTTTTTATCCAATGATTCTTTGTTGTTCTTAGCTGTTAAATACTGAACTTCAGAACCAATCTTCTTATCCCATAAATTCTTTTGCTTGTTATATAAATTGGTTGCAAAAACATGTTGAGTCTGAAGTTCATCTAATGATTGTCTGATTATTGCATCATCAATTTGTGCCAAAATTTGACCTTTTTTAACTACATCTCCTTCTTTAACATAAACGGATGTAATAATACCTGACATTTTAGGTGCTACATATATATTGTCCTCACCATCTACCGAGCCCTGAACCTCTACATAGTGATTAAATTCCTGTATTTTAATTTCTGAAACTTCAACCAGTTCTATTTTTGCTGTTGTATCCGGGTTTTCTGTATCGTACTCTTTTTGTAATTGATTAATTTTTTCAGTTAATTTATCTCTGTCAGTTTTTAATTTGTCTAATTGTGCTTTCTTGTCACTTTTATTGCATGCAACTACTGTTAATACAATACTTAATAAGATTAAATACTTTTTCATTTTATTGTTTTTTATATTGTTTTAAAATCGATTACTTTAATAATTTTTCTAATTTTGAATAGGCAGAAGACATTTCAATGATGGATGTGAAATAATTGGATTGTGCCTGCAAATATTGATTTTGTGCCTGAGTTAATTCCAAACTGCTAATCATGCCTTCTTTAAATTTAATGATAGATTTATCATAAATTTTAAAAGCCAGATCTTTGCTTAGTTTATTTGTATTATATTTGTTCATTGAAGTTACAAATGCTGTTTGATTATCAGAATATTGAAGTTGCAAACCCATGGATAATTGCTCTTTCCCATTTTTAATTTTTTCTAATTCAAGATTTGCCTGTCTGACTTTTGCAATTTTTTGTCCACTTCCAAAAATCGGTATGTTAACATTAAAACCTAAAATATCAGGTGGTGTAAATGAAAACGACTTCTTATTAAAATTTTCCTGATGATTATAATAAGCAGCGACATCCGGCAAAAACATAGATTTCTGATATTTCACATTTAGATTTGCCATTTTTTCCTGAACTGAAAGCAATTGATAATCAATCTGATTTTCAACATTCAATTTCTTCTGAATGATAACCTCTGCACTTAATTGGCTAATCAATACATCCGTTTTATCTTTCAATTGAATTTGTGATTTCAAATCCATTCCCATTTGATATTTTAACAGATTCAAAGCTACATCACATTGTCTGTCAATCATTTCCTTGGTGTTTTGAATATTAATAAGTGTAATCTGCATTTGATCTACATCAGTTTCTTCTAAAAAACCTTGTTTTTGTGTTTCAGTTATTTCATAGAGAATTTTTTCAGTTGCTTTATAAATACTATCAATAACCTGTTTGTTTTCCTGAGCAATTACACATAAAAAATAAGCGTTGGTAACCGCTTCCATCAGATCGTTTTCTGATTTTGTTATGCTGACTTCTGAAAGTTGTTTAAATGTTTTAGATGTTTGCAATCCAACAATATATGCACCGCTAAAAATCAATTGCGACACGGTAACATCAAAAGTCATACCCCATTTTAAATCATTTTCAGAAGCAGCTTCCGTAGGAGTAGGTTTTGGTATGTGATTAAAATCAGGGCTTTGATTGGTTAAATCATACAAAGCCTGATCGGCAACGTACATCCAGCTACCTAAATTACTTAAGCCGGAAAAAGATTTAATATTTTCAGGAACTGTAAGTTGATAAGATCCTGCTAATTTCCCATTTACTTGTGGTAAACCGATTGAAGTGGTTTGCCAGATTTTTTGTTTTGCAGTTGCCAAATCAATGGTAGCATTTTTAATTAGCGGGCTGTTTTTTAATGCATATTCTTTCGCCTCCTTCAACGTAAGTTGTTGGCTCCCATTTTGCTGGGCATAGAGTGGAAAATATACCACCATCAATAGAAAAGCAATGATTATTAGTTTTTTAATTTTCATTTTGGTATAGATTATATTAATGTTTCGTTTTTAATTTTATTTTCAAAATATTTTAAGCCTTTATTGCTTACAATTCCTCTTAAATGATAAATAAATAACTGTGTAAATAATTCATGTTGCGGTATGTTAAGCTGCTGCATTTCATCTTCAAACATAATGTCATCCATCCGTTTAATATAAATAGTAGATATAACATCAGGATTAATTTCTTCGCGATACAGGCCTTCTGAAATCCCTTTTAAAAGATTGTTTTTAATGTTGTTGTGAACATGTTCTTTGCGATTAACAATCAATTCCTTAGTTAATTCAGGATAGTACTTCCGTAAATCATAAAGAATGGGTGGATTTATGCTTTTAAGCATTTCTATAACATGTTTACTAACCTCAATTAATGCATCAATAGCATTCATATTGCTGTTTTCAATGTCAAGAAACTTTTGGTCTTTGTCACAATTATGTGAATTAACCACTTTTGTAACTAAGTCAGCTTTATCCTTAAAATATTGATACAATGTTTTTTTTGATATGCTTAATTGTTGTGCAATATCGTCCATCGAAACACTTTTGATTCCATATTTCTTAAACAATTCACCAACTTTTTCAATGATGTATAATTCCTTTTCTTCCATGCTGCAAAATTATAAAAATAATAAACCATAAACACTATTTATTTAATAAAGTTTCCATAGTGTAGTAAGTTTTTTTGGTTTATCTCTTATATTGCTAATTTATTGGGTTTTAAAAATTCTATTCTAAAGTATTTTTCATGCGAAATTAAAAAAGTCAACTATTTTAATAAAATATTTTATGCTGAAACAGGAAAAATGGTATTTGAATTGAGGATTTTGGTGGGTAAAATGACAAATAACTTATTTCATTAAAAATAAAGAAGTTTTTTGAGGCAATAAATATTTTTTATACTTTTGCAAGGCATTTCAAATATTCTTTCCTAAGAGTATTTGATTATAAAGAAGTGGGGAGAGAACAGGCTCTTTGATCTACTGGCAACCTTCCATATTTTTGGAAAAGGTGCCAAAACCTGCCCGTATAGGGAGTTATAATTAAAATACGTCAATATAAATAAATTGTCTGTAATTTAAAAAAC
>CAIUKU010000241.1 GCA_903899825.1 uncultured Bacteroidales bacterium
AGATACATAAAGAAATTACAAGGTAATAAAAATAATCCCGTAAATCCCGTCTTTTTTCCCGTAAATCCCACCTTTTTTGCCGTAAATCCCGTCTATATCATTGCATCATTATAAATTTAAAACATAATGATATGCAAAAAAATGATTTAGACAGACCAGCTTTTACTTTAACAGTTGGCGAATTGGTAGATATTATAATTGATAATTTACCTAAAAACATTGATGTAAAAACCAACAAACCACGACAACCTATTAAGGGCATCCACGCTCTTGCAAAATATTTAGGGGTTTGTCCGGCAAAAGCACAATCACTAAAAAATAGTGGCGTATTACCTTATTTCCAGAATGGAAGAACTGTATTATTTGATTGCGATAAGGTAGATGCAGTAATGCATACAATTAAAAAAGCTAAGTGATTATGAAAAAAGAACTTAGCGAAAAAAAAGTGGGCGGCTCTTTAAAAGAAACTGCCCACAAATCTTTGATATTTTGCAAGAACAAAGATAATCAATTTCATACAAAAATAAAAACATATTCTAATCAAAATAGGAGGGTAGAATATGAGGGCTCCTAATTTTAATTTTGAAATCTCATCCAATGAAATTCAAAAACATGTTAGTACTATATCGACCAATAGTAATTCAATCGAAGCTGGTTTATTTCATTGCCGAACTGCAAATGATTGTATAAAAGATGCAAAGTTGCAGCCAACACCAAAGAAACTTTATAATGACTTATTAATTGAAAATGAGTTAACGATCTTAGTAGCTGATACAGGTGTTGGAAAGTCAATTTTTGCTGTGCAAATTGCCAATTATGTCAGTAAGACTGCGAACGTATTATACATGGATCTGGAATTGTCAGATAAGCAATTTCAAGGTCGTTATTCAGATGACTATCAAAATGATTTCATATTTAATGATAATTTATATCGTAGTATTTTCATAAGAAGATGTGAAATTCCAAATGGTATTTCTTATGAAGATTATTTTATTGAAAGCTTAAAG
The DNA here is from genome assembly GCA_903899825.1 of uncultured Bacteroidales bacterium. Classification (GTDB taxonomy): domain Bacteria; phylum Bacteroidota; class Bacteroidia; order Bacteroidales; family JACABE01; genus JACABE01. The sequence continues at coordinate 1,008 of CAIUKU010000241.1, forward strand.
AAACTTATTGTAGAAGTTGATGCCAAAATAGTAGTTATTGATAATATGACAAGGCTGATAACAGGAGACACTGATCAAGCAAGAAATGCTAAACCTTTAATGGATAGGTTAAACGATTTAAAATTTGATTACAATTTAACGATGCTATTGTTAGAACACACCAAAAAGGTTGACCCTTCACGCCCTATTCATTTGAACGATTTACAAGGCAGTAAGATGAAAGCTAATTTTTCAGATGCAATTTTTACAATAGGTCGAAGTGCTAAAGATAAAAACTTAAGGTATATCAAGCAATTAAAAACACGATCAGCAGAAACAATATACGATAGTGAAAATGTTATGCTCTATGAAATTACAAAAGAAAATTCATTTCTAAAATTAAATTTCATTGAGTATAGCAATGAATATGAACATTTAAAACAGCTATCTGAAAATGATTCTAAAGAAAGAATAAACGACGTTTTAGAAATGAAAAGTCAGGGAAAATCAAATATTGAAATTGCTAAAATCTTTGGAGTTACAGAGGGTTCGGTCAGAAAATGGATAAAAAAAGCGGATAAAATTAAATAGTTCGTACCGTTCGTACCATTCGTACTTGGTACGAATGGTACGAACGGTACGAATGGTACGATTCATTGCAATAATAAATAGAAATAATGGAATATAGATTTATATTAGAACCTTATAAAAACTTAAACAGTCGTCACATCTGTCCCAACTGTGGGAAAAAAGAGCTTACATTTTATATTGATTATGTTTCAGGCGAACCAATACACTCGAGTGTTGGACGTTGCAACCGTGAAAATAATTGTGGGTATAATTATACCCCTAAACAATATTTTTTTGATAAAAATATCTTTGTTGGCACATCACTGACAATCGCTTCCAAAACGTCTCCAGTGAAGCCAAAACAAATAAATAAAAGCTACATCGATGCTGATATTTTCAAACGAAGTTTAGCTAATTACGAAAATAACAACTTCATTCAGTTTTTAATTTCGAAGTTTGGAGAAAATATTACTATTGAGTTAATTGAAAAATACTTTATCGGGACTTCAAAAAAATGGAAGGGTGCAACGGTTTTTTATCAAATTGATATTGAGGGTAAAGTCAGAGCTGGTAAAATTATGCTTTACGATGTAACTACAGGTAAAAGAGTAAAAGAACCATATGATCACATTACCTGGTTACATAGTTTGCTTAAATTACCAGATTTTGGCCTTTCACAAACCTTATTTGGCATTCATTTAATAAAAGTTAGGTCAATGGCAATTGCAATCGTAGAAAGTGAAAAAACGGCTATAATAGCAAGTGTCTATTTGCCTCAATTTATTTGGTTGGCTACCGGAGGCAAACAAAACTTGAAAGCTGATTTATTCAGAAATTTACAAAATAGGAAAGTCGTGTTTTTTCCGGATTTAAAGTGTTTTGATTTATGGACAGAAAAAGCAAAATCGTTAGGATTAAAAAATTATACAATTTCAGATTTGTTGGAAAGCAAGGCAAATGAAGCAGAGAAAGCTCAAGGTCTGGATATTGCTGATTATCTGTTGAAGTTTGATTTTCAAAAATGGAAATTAGAAGAAATGATAAAGCTTCAATTTGAACACTATACTCCTAACTGTTGGATATTGAATAAAGAAAAGAATTTGAATCTTACGAATTATAATTTACAAGTTTTATGCGATGATCTTTATTATAAATACAAAGTAAAGGTACTGTCGGATGATTATTACGATGCATTCATATCTATAAATTAGTCATTTTGTAGAATCTATTCAAAATTTCCACTAATTCCGTGGTAATCTGTTCCGTTTTAAACTCAAATAATTTTGTATTTCTTCAAACTGTATTTTATGTTTTGACACCCTTAACACTTATTCTTACCCCATAAATCATTATTAAATCAAATTTATAAATATGGATAAGTAATATTATACACTAAAGGAGTTAAAATAATTAATGATAATAATGCTTTTTTATTAAAATATTATACTAATTTTGTTGCATATATACAACATTAACCTAATAATATTGACATAATGACGGATATATCTAACATTCAGTGGTCTTCTATGAGTGATGCTGCTATACTTAAAAGTATGGGTGAATTCATCAAACAAAATAGAATAGAGCAGAATAAAACTCAAGCTCAATTATCTTTTGAAGCTGGTATTAACAGAGCAACTTTAAGTCAGGTTGAAAATGGTTCAAAAAGCAATTTACTCACATTTATACAAATCCTTCGCACGTTGGATTTGCTTTATTTGCTTAAAGATTTTAAACTAAAGCAACAAATAAGCCCGCTCCAGCTAGCAAAACTGGAGCAATCGAAACGAAAACGAGCAAAAAAGACCAATACTGAGAATACCGAACATAAATCTGATTGGTAATGATTACAACAGCACTTATAAAAATTTGGGATACATTGGTTGGTGGTATTGCCTGGGACCCAAATACCGGAATTGCATCTTTTGAATTTGAGCCTTCGTTCTTAGATAAAGGATGGGATTTGTCTCCCCTTAAAATGCCTGTTTCTCAGGGAGCAGCCAGAATATTTTCTTTTCCCGACTTAAGAGGCAACCAACTATTTAAAGGTATGCCCGGTTTGTTGGCAGATGTTTTGCCCGACAGATATGGAAATGCCTTGATAAACGTTTGGTTGGCAAACAATGGACGTACTCCTGACAGCATGAATCCGGTAGAGTTACTTTGTTATATTGGCAAAAGAGGCATGGGTGCAATGGCGTTTGAACCGCCCATTACCAAAGATAATGATAAAGTTACTAAAATCGAATTAGGGCAACTTGTTGAACTGGCAAATCAAATTTTATCCGGAAGAAATGATTTTAAAACAAATCTTTTGGAGGGTGAAGAAAAAGCAATTCATGACATTCTGAAGATTGGAACTTCTGCCGGTGGGGCAAGAGCAAAAGCTGTAATAGCATACAACACAAACACCGGAGAAATACGTAGCGGACAAACATCTGCTCCGAAAAATTATACACAATGGTTACTTAAATTTGACGGGGTTTCTGATAAACAATTAGGTAGTTCGCATTCTTATGGAAGGATTGAAATGGCATATCATTACATGGCTACCGATGCAGGAATTGAAATGACTGAATGCAAATTATTGGAAGAAAACAATCGTGCTCACTTTATGACACGTCGTTTTGACCGGACAAACGAAAATGAAAAGATACATATTCAAACATTTTGTGCCATACAACATTTCGATTTCAACAATGTAAATGTTTTTAGTTACGAACAGCTGTTTCAAACCATGCGAATGTTGAGATTGGATTACGCTCAAGCTGAACAGCTTTTTCGCAGAATGGTTTTTAACGTGCTTTCCCGCAATTGCGACGATCATACCAAGAACTTTTCTTTTATAATGGATAAAAATGGAGTATGGAAGCTTTCACCTGCTTACGACATTTGTTACACCTACAGCCCGAACAATCCCTGGGTAAGTCATCAGGCATTGAGTATAAATGGAAAAAGAGAAAACATCATGCGGAATGATTTATTAAGCTTGGCTAACAGTATGAATATTAGAAAAGCGGATAAAATCATCAGCCATGTATATGATGTAGTGCAAAACTGGAAACAATATGCTCAAAAAACTAATGTGAAGGCCGTATTGATACAAGAAATTCAAAAAAATCTCATTAAACTCTCATAAGACTTTTTATCATTTTGCCATAGTTTTTTTATAAAATTCCATTCAAAGCCTAATAATTCTGAAACAGAATCAATAGGCTTTTATTTTTAAGAACATTGCATGTGAAAAACACATAATCATAATGTAGTTTTATATAAAGTTGTAATTTGGAATCTCCTAACTTCGTCGAATAAAATTTTACACGTCATTCATAAAAATCTTTGCTCAAAAGGAATCAGGCTGAAAAGCGCCCGATTCCTTTTTTCGCAGATTTTTTAACCTCAGAACAAAAAAAACTAATCGTTCATAAGGAAACAGCCTAAAAAACGGCTGATTCCTTATGAACAGTTTTTTAGTTCAGTATTGTATTTGCTTACTTCATGCAGTAAGCAAATACGCTGAAACTTCGGAGTCAGGCATTGAAGAAATGCCCGTCTCCGAAGCTTCGCTAAAGGTATGCTGAATCTTTTTGCTATTGGCAACGCCGCAAAAAGCACAGCTAAGAAAAAGGACTTTATTTTATTAAACCGCATTTTACGTAAAGTCAAAGTAAAGATTTCCAATACAATAAGGAATATAATTGTTTGAACTTTAATATTTAATTTTATTTTGAAATTTTTTTAAAAAAAGATTAAAAAATAATTAACAATTGTTATTAAATTAAAT
>CAIUKU010000242.1 GCA_903899825.1 uncultured Bacteroidales bacterium
AATATATAATTAAAATTAAATATCAATAGATATTCATTCAAAGAATTTATTGCCTGTTATATAATTTGAATGAAGCCTGAATACATTCAGACTGATCTTTTAGATCGTTCCCAGTTTACAGATTGTTTACGTTTTATAAATCTAAAAAATCCCATTATCATTGCATAATTCATAATGAAAAAGTAATAGGGAATAAATAACAATTTTACTTTTATTTCTCTGTTTTGCAAAAACCAGCCTAAAAGTGCAGATGTATAAAACAACAGTTGTAATAAGAACAACTGTGTATAACAATTTGTAAGGTTAAATCCTTGTATAGCTACAAATAAAAAATTTATTAAAAATATTAGTATCATAGACAATGGAGCCAGTGTCCACCTTAATACTCTATGTGAAATGTATTGAAAGCTTAAAGTTTTGTATTTAAATGGGTTCAATAATGCTTTTAGTCGAATCACAGATTGTATTCCACCAGCAGCAATTCTGATTTTTCGTTTCAATTCTTCCTTAACATTAGCTGAAGCAGATTCAATAGCATACGCATCAGGATCGTAACCTATTTTATATCCTTTCATTGCAATTCTTAATGAAATAATAAAATCATCTAATATCGTATCGCTTTCCACATCCTGATGAAGTTCGGTTCGAATGGCAAATAACTCACCGGCAGCTCCAACCACGCTGAATAGTTTAAAATCGTAACGTTTTAATAAAGATTCATATTTCCAGTAGATTCCTTCTCCTGCACCTGATGCAGTATCAACATCTTTAGATGCTATTCTTTTTTCACCGGAAACACAACCGATTTCAGAATTTGAAAAAAGATAAACTATTCTGCGAATAGCATCTGATCCAAGCATAGTATTCGCATCAGAGTATACAACGATAGGCGTTTTTACATACTTCATAGCACGGTTAATAGCTCCAATTTTTCCATTTCTTGCGGATTCATGGTAAACAGTTAATTCAGGATAATTGCCTAATAACTCTGGTGTTCCATCATCTGAACCATCAGTAACCCAAACCAGTTTTAATTTCTCCTTAGGATAATCCAATTGCAGGGAATTCGTGACTTTTGCAGTTACATAATCTTTTTCGTTGTAAGCCGCAATTAACAATGTTACTTCTGGTTCAAAATCTTTGGTATACAAATTTTTATCCTTAACAAAAATGGATTTTATTTTTACTAAAGCGATAAGTAAAATTCCATAACCCAGGTATGCATAAAAAACAATAAACACCAGTATCCAAAATATAATTTCAAGATATTTCATAAAATAGTTTTTTAATTAAATTAAACTCTTTCCCATTCTCCGTTGACTGGGTTGTATTGTTTGATTACCCTGCAAGGATTCCCGGCTGCAATACTAAAAGGTGGAATATCTTTAGTAACAACACTTCCTGCACCAACCTGGCTTCTTTTCCCGATAGTAACACCTGCTAATACTACCGAATTTGCACCAATGTGGGCCTCTTCTTCAATAATAACACCTCTTACATCCAAAGATTGGTGTTTCGAATTTTTTGACCCGTCTTTATATCCATGATTGAAACCTCCTATAAAAACATGTTGTCCTGTACCTGAACCATTCCCCATAGAAACAGGTCCAAGTAATACGCTTCCAATTCCTACCCTGCAATGGTCACCGATAATGACATTTCCTGCTCCATTGTTAATTACACAATAATCTTCAATTGTAGAGAAATTTCCCAGATCAAATCGTTTAAAGAAAAATACATCAACCCTGGCACTCCATCTGATGAGAGAATGTTTTCCGCGTTTATGATAGAATTTATTTACAAACCAGCGAATGTACCAACGTGGTCTTGCACGGTAAGGTGAAGCTATGAACCAATGGACCCTTTTTTTCCATTTAGGATCGGATTTAATGCGCTCTATGATCCCCATATTTTTTGTTTTTATTTTAGTTTTAAAATTGCATTATAAATTGCTTCTACATTGTTTTCCCATGAATGCATTGCAGCATATTTTTTCCTTGCTTTTTCCTTTTCTTCGTTGTTTTCAGACAATGCCTTGTCAATTAAATGGATATAATCCTCCGGAGTTTTTGCTAAATATACATAATCAGCAAAATATTCCATTGCTTTGGTCCAGGTTGCAACGGTTGGTTTTCCCATAGCAAGGTATTCGTCAATTTTGCGAGGATAATTTCCAATGGTAGCATCATTTAAAATTTGAGGATTGATACATATATCAAATCCTTTCGTATAAGATGGTAATTCATCTGCAGGTTTTGATCCCAGGAAAATAATATTTTCAAAATTATGTAAATCAGATGCAAGAAAATTTGCATCTTCGGGTCCAACCAGAACGATTGTCCAGTCAGGACGCCTTTCAGCTATCATCCGGACTAAATTAATATCAAGCCTTCTGGATGTTAAAAAACCAATATAGCCGATTACTGGTTTTTTTAATGTCATCAACTCTGTTGCAATTTCAATATGGTTTTTCTCTTCGTCATAGATTGAAATATCGCATCCTTGTCCGATCATATAGGAATGTTTGTTGAATTTAGCTGCATATTCAGCATAATAAAGTGAATTTGTAACTACCAGGTCAGATTTTGCAATTAATTCAGGCTCAACAAACTGCCCGTATTTTTTCCAATAGGGATTTTTAATAAGGTTGTCACGAATATAATAAATGCTGCTGACAGGATTGAGCATTTCTTTCATGTAAAAACTTCTGAACATATCGCTGTCATTAAAATGAATAAAATCATGAAACCCACATTCATAGATAGCTCTTTTTATTTCAGCTGAAAATTTTTGATTGTTCTGCTTATTAAACCATTTAAATAAAAAATAAAAGGGTAGTTTGTTAATGGATTCAAGTATTACTTTTGGATAGAAAACAGTAAGATTTTTGTTAATGTATTCAAAACATGATAACTCCCCGTTTAATATTTTTATTCGTTTTACAACAGCTGTTTCATTTTTTTTATTTCTCAACGTATTTCTATCTAAAGGATAATTAACATACAATACCCTGTTGTTTTTTGAAAACTCAAGTGCAATATTTTTGCAGTTACTGCCGATTTCAATATCCCATGGTTGTATACCTGTGATAATAATGTCTTTACCTTGCATTTTGATTGTATTAATTAAGTATTTTATATTTGCTTATTAAAGTTTTTATGCATCAAATGTACAATATTTTAAATAAAAAATCATGTGTTGTATATTAAATTTTAGCAAAAGATTCTTTATATAATTTCAATGTTTCTTTTGAAGCATTTTCCCATGAAAATCTGGAAACGTTTTTCAAACCTTTTTCTATTAATTCATTTTTTAAATTAATATCAGTAAGAATTTTAGCGATTCCATCAGCAAGTTCTTCTGGGTTTTCAGGGTCAATTAAAAGAGCAGCATTTCCTGCTATTTCCGGCATTGAAGAAACTTTAGAAGTAATTACCGGGGCCTTACATGACATGGCCTCTAAAACAGGTAATCCGAAACTTTCTCTTAATGAAGGATATAAAAACAATTCACAGGATGAATAAAGTAAAGGCAACTTTTCTGTAGAAATATAGCCAATAGCATTGATCTGACCCAGGATATCTATGGTATCTGTTTCTTTTGCTATTTTCTTAATGGTTTTAATTTTGAGATCTGTAATTACAAAATCTATTTCAATGGAATATTTTTGTTTGAATAACGAAATTGCTTTAAAAACGTTAGCTGTATTTTTTTTTGGATCTGTATTCCCATGAAAAAGAATAAATGGTTTGTTGATATTGAGTTGCTTAAGAAGTTCTTTAGTGTTTTCAGTATGTTCAAATCTTTTATCTACAGCATTGTAAATTACATCTAACGTAAGATTATTCAGTTTGAAATAATTTTCAATTATTTTTTTTTCTGAGAAAGATACAGTTATAATCCTATAGCATTTGTTAATAATTCTGGGTACTATAAATTTACGGTATAAATTTCCATATCGCTGATAAAAACTTCCCTTGCCTTTAATAATTGATAAATAGCTTTTTTCCAGATATATGATATCATGTAATGTTAATAGAATAGGTATTTTTGTATAGATTGGAGCCGTATTACTTGTACAATGAAGGAGCTGACAATTGTCTTTTTTTGCTGCTTTTGGTAAACTAATCTGTTCCCACCATGCAAATGATTTTCCACCTATTTCCCGAATAGTAAAATTTGCTGTTGATTTTAAACAAACATCTGTATCTTTTTTTACATAGATAAAGTATTCGTTTTCAAGATCAATATGCTGAAGTTGTTTTATTATCTCTAAAACTACAATTTCCATTCCATGTTTATTTGGACGGTATAATCTCTGGGCTTCAATTCCTATTCGCATTTGTATCAGTATTATCAGGATAAAAAAGAAATTTTGCATATATCCATGCCAAACTTTCATAAATTACAGCTCTTACCCCAAAACTTGATGTCCACCATTTATCTGTATTGTAATCTATTGCATGAACTGAAATAATTCCGATTGTCCAACGCTTACCCATTGCTTTCTGAAATAAATATTTTGTACGTCGTGCATGGGTGTCGGAGGTTAATATATTAAAACTTCCTTCTATTAAATTCATTTTTTTCAATTGGCGTTTTAAAGCTAATGCAGATTCAAAAGTTCTGTCTTTTTGTTTAGGATAACTTGGAAGACTGATAATTAATGATGAATCTATACCTAAACGATAAAGTGAAGCTGCAGTTAAATCTGCATAATTTGAATATCCGCATAAATAACGACCTTGTATCATTGGTACACCAGTAGTAAAAATCAATTTAACTTTATTTTTTTCAAAAAATAATTTTGCACTATCTAATGCATAATCAGGAACATGACCTTCAATTACTAATAGTTTTGATTCTATAGGCTTTGAAACAGCAAGAAAGGGATAAGCATTTTTTCCTATTAATATACACAATATTACAAAGCTTACTATTAAAAGAACCCATCCAGAGAATGTAAGCCTTTTACATTCTTTTAATTTGTAAAATTGGAAATTGGATTTTAATAGCATAATTTATATTTCAGAAATAAAAATTAATATATTTTCTGAATGAATTTTTCGGGTTTATCGGATAATATTTTTTATCAAGTAAATATAAAGAAACTCAATTCAGACAGAGAACAAAGATAATAAACAATTAATATTAAAAAAGAAAAAATTTTAATTAAAATCTATTCTTAAAAGTGTCTATATAATAGATATTGAGTTTGT
>CAIUKU010000243.1 GCA_903899825.1 uncultured Bacteroidales bacterium
ACAGTTACCCTTCGTGACTTCAGGAACGCTTGCTAGTCCCATCACTATTCAATTCGTCTTGATTTTTTACGCAAAATTCCCGAATGCGCATCCTTTGCCTTACGGCAATCAGTTTGCTGACAACAATTCAATTATAACAGGGATTTATAAAAAAGATTCAAGCTTTTTATATGCGAATTAGGGCTGAAAAAAATATTTACACTTTATAAAAAATCACGAAGAAAAAATTTAATCCATAATTTCTATCCAAGTTAGAAATTGAAATAAACTATTCTTCCTCTTCCAGGGCTTTAAAAGTAGAATATTTTCTCCATTTTTCTATTACTTCCTGCATATCCTGCGGAAGATCAGAATCGAAGAAAATAAATTTACCCGTTGCAGGATGTATAAAACCTAATGATTTGGCATGAAGGGAATGACGTGGAATAATTTTAAAACAATTTTCAACAAATTGTTTGTATTTTGTAAAAGTAGTCCCTTTGATAATATGGTTGCCTCCGTATGTTTCATCGTTAAAAACAGGATGCCCAATGTATCTTAAATGTGCCCTGATCTGATGGGTCCGGCCTGTCTCCAGCTCGCATTCTATCAATGTAATATATCCAAACCTTTCAATTACTTTATAATGGGTAATGGCCGTTTTTCCGGCACTTCCATCAGGGAAAACCGTCATAACCTTACGGTCTTTCGGATGACGTCCGATATTCCCTTCGATAGTTCCTTCTTCTTCTTTAAAATCGCCCCATACCAAAGCATGGTATTTGCGCTCCAGGCTGTGATCAAAGAACTGACGGGCAAGATGGGTTTGTGTAAGTTCGTTTTTGGCTACCAGCAATATTCCGGAAGTATTCTTATCAATACGATGCACTAAATATGGACGGTTGGAATCGTTGAGTTCTTTACCATTCTTACTGAGATGAAAAAAAAGTGCATTCACCAAAGTACCCGTAAAATTACCATAACCAGGATGTACCACCATTTGAGGTGTTTTGTTAATCAACAATAAATCATCATCTTCATATACAATATGTAAAGGAATGTCTTCGGGTAATATCTCAGTTTCACGGGGAGGATATGCCATTACAATGCTAATGACATCCAGGGGTTTTACTTTGTAGTTCGGTTTTATTGCTTTGTCGTTTACCAATATATTCCCGGCATGCGCTGCATTTTGTATTTTATTGCGGGTGGCATTCTCAATGCGAATCATCAGGTATTTATCAATACGCAACAATCCTTGCCCCCTATCGACTATAAACCTGTGATGTTCAAATAAATCCTGTTCTTCTTCCTCTGAAATGAAATTTTTATCTTCTTCAGTGCTGTTTTCTTCAATCATGAATTTTATAATCTTAATAGAATTATCGGGCGATGATTAACTTTTTAATCTGTTGTTGTTTTGTTTTGTTGTTGGATATTAGGATTAAATATACTGCATTCTGCAAATGACTGACATCTATCGTAGGTTTAAATTCCGATTGATATACCTTGTTTCCCAACATATCGAAAACAGCTAAACTCAAGTCTTTTTCGTTGTTTAATTCATTGGACTGTAATTTGATTCCAAGGTTTCCTGTTTTTAAAGGATTGGGGAAGACCTCAAAAGCAATAACTTCCTTTTGGTTTTCATCAATGGCTAAATATTGAGTACCGAATACAGGACGTATCATTAATGAACCTTTTTTGAATGAATTTTCCCAAAAGCCTAAAGAGTTGTAAAAAATATTTTGTTCGGAGGAAGTATTTCTGTCAAACCCAATGTTCAGGTTATCGTCGGTAGATTGTGTCCAGCCTACATAAAAACTTCCGCTTATTTTAATTTGCCTGTCGAGCAGATAGCTATGGTATTTATTGATACTGTTTTCAAAAACCGGCAATATTAAATTGCTTCTGTAGATTGTATCTCCGGGTAAACCTGCTCCATTGTCTTTCCAAATTGTAAGGTTAAAATACCGCTGGTTGGCATTGTTAAAGGTTGGATTAAAAAACATTTCCACGGCCACCAGGGTATCGGGCTGATGCATGGTAAACTTATAAGCCAGCAATGAACCGGCCGGAGTTAAACCGTAACCATTTTCTGCTGTACCGTCATCATACGCATAATAATCTTCAAACCGCTGAATAAATCTATTGGTATCATTTTCAGGACGAATATCCTGAGAAACACCTTCTTTAAAAATATGTTTGATCTCAAACCATGATTTATTGCCTAAAGCAGTAGGAAAGTTATAGGTAACCGGAGGATTGGCATGAACAACAGAGTCTTGATAACCACTTGTCCAGAAAGATGCAATATTTTCAAAACCACGGTCTTCGGTATGCAGCAATACATTGTTCTGATCCCGTACTTCATACCTATAGATTGATGAATGAGAAATACTATCCAGATTGCTTAATTTCATTGACAAATTAGCTTTCACATCGCTCATCTGAAATTGATTTGCGGGCATAGCCTGATAATTCTTAAGAAAAGAAGGCGCTTTTTCAATAAATGTTAAATCATGAATATTTGTATCATTTTTGGTTCTTTTTACACCTAAATATACATAATCAATGTTCCATTGATCGCAATTTCCCAAAATACTGGGAGAGCTACTGCTGCCAAGGCTACAATAGTTTCTGAACCTAAACTGAAAGCCATCTTTGTAATAACTTACAGAATCTTTTACAGGAATAATTACATATTTAAAATATTGATTGTTTTTCTTATAGATAGAATCTAGTGGCATTCCTTTCGTAGACCAGACATGATTCCATTGTTGAAGCAAAGGGTTATAAAATTCAAGCACCAATGAATCTTCAGATTCAGGAGCATCGCCCAGTCTTTCCCATGCATTTCCGCGTCCACCTCCCGGCTGAAAATAAAAACTGAAATACAGTGAATCGGATATTTTCAAGGCTTTGATTGCCGGCTGAAATATCGAATCCAACCGAATGCGGCAGGAAGTTAAGGTATCGGCAGGAAACTGAGATGCCATTGCCATTGGATAAATTACACCGCTGTCATTCAATGCATCAAAGGTGGCTACACCAATACTGGGCGGGAAAATAGCAAACTGCGTATTTATAAACACAGTATTATCCATCCATAAATTAGAATCGGGATAAAGTGTATAGTTTGAAAAATCATCAATAAACGGCAATTTTAAGGAAACTGTAGTTGCTTTAAGTTTATTTCTGCTATGATATTGACCGCTAAGTTGAGGATTCGTCGTTAACGGGCTGATAATTTCCTGAGAAAACACCCAGGAAATATTGAGTAGTAAGATGCTAAAAATTAGGATTGTTTTTTTCATTTGTTTTTTTTAGAAATATATTAGAAATTATCGGATTCTTCAGCAGTAGAATCGTATTTATAATTTTTAATGAGTTCGTTAAAATTTATTTTTTTATCGGAACGGTACCATATATCAATGCTTTCGCCCATATCAATTTTCTTGGCTGAACCATAAGCAGGACTTTGACGGAATACACGGGCATGAGCAGTATCTTTACTGTCTTCAAATACCTCAGAGCCAATATTCAAAGAAGATGCTCTTAAAATTCTCATTACTTCACTTTGTTTTTTACCCAACAAAAAAGGAATTTGCATTTTACCCCCTCCTATCCCCTGGCCTAATACCAAATCAATACGGGTGCCTTTTTTAACAGGTTTCCCTGCTTCAATATCCACACCATTGTGTTTCTGATGTATGACAGCATTTTTTGCCATATCGGGAATATATTCCAGTGAGCCCACTTCCAGGTTGTAGGTTTCGAGCAAAGAAACAGACTGGCGAAGTGACAAATCAATCAGATTGGGCATACTTACTTTTTCGGGTTCAGCTGAAACTACGGTTAAATAGATATTCCGGCTTTGTTTTACCTTTGATCCGGGCAAAGGATCCTGTAGTAAAATACTGCCAACAGGCAATTTAGCTTTATACAGCGAATCAACTACCATAAATTCAAAACCATTCTCATCAGCATATTGAGATAAGTCTCCGGGCAGTTTACCTCTAAAATCGGGTACTGTATAAAACTCACCATGATGGGTATAAGCACTCAATGAGAAGATAATCAGGAATAAAATACCAAAAGAGAGGCCTGTTGCCAATAGCAGATGTTTAATAAACAATCGACTTTTCAAAAAATCTATCCAGCGCATTGTATTGTTTTGTGAGCAATCATTATTTGAATAAAAATATATATTTGTTTATGGCAAATATGTTGATTCATAATTATATAAAGAATTTTATCATTTCGTAATAATTTTATTTTTTTGGATATATATATATTTATCAAAAAAAATGTTTGTATTTTATTGTTGTATTTTTTGAATA
>CAIUKU010000244.1 GCA_903899825.1 uncultured Bacteroidales bacterium
AAAAAAATAAATTATATTTGTAGAATGAAAAACAGTAGTGAAAAATGGCAATTTGTGCACTTAACTATAGAGGGACAGTTTGCTGCGGAATAGGTGGTCTACTATGCGCGGAATATCCACTCAGGCACATTTACTTCACCTACTTACATCTCAAAAGGAATTAGAGTGTATGGAGCAGGATGTTATTTTGATACAACTTCTAACGAAACAACCACTATCACAGATTTTTATCTACAAAACGGATGTGATAATTTTTTGTTAGAAGGTGTAATATGTACAAATATTTACTTATTTATTTGTCCCATTTCTAATATAAGTTTTTTAAGATGTAAAATTACAAATATATTAGCTAATTTAAATGGAACCGGCTATTATAGCAATATTTTAATTGAGAATTGTATTGTAACAGGAGCAATTACATCTAATGGACTTATTAGCAATTCAATATTCCGAAATAATATTTTTCATAGTGCAGGTACGAATTTTTCTGTGAATGGTGGTTCTGTTATCATTTTCGAAAATAATGTATTCTTTAGTCAATACACAACAAGTTTTCAAAGTGATTGCTATTTTAAAAATAATATATTTTATACAGTTTATGTTTATCCTTATCTGTCAAGTATATTTACAAGCAACAATAGTAATTGTACTTATTTAAACAATTTATTTTGCGAGAATTCTGTTTCCAATGGATATTCACCCACAAATGTAAATAATACAAATTACGGTAATAATATTTTATTAGCTAATTATTATGTTAATTCTTATGATAGTATTTTTGTATCTACAAATGCTGACTTTAACAATTTCAGTTTCCAAAATGATTATCACCTAAAATATCCAGGCTTATATAAAGGAGCAGATAATACAGAAGTGGGAGCTTATGGAGGAACTAATGCATTCAAAGAAAAAGCGATGCCTTCAAACCCACATATTGTCAGTAAGATTATCTCAACGCAAACTGATCTGAATGGCAATTTACCAGTCAATATTAAAGCAAAAGCACAGAAATACTAACTTAACAAATTAAGCTATGAAAAAAATATTACTATTCATTGCTGTTTTGTGCTGGGGGCTAAATTCTGTGTATTCTCAAAAACAACTCAATCAGTATCAATATTGGTTTGATAATGATTTTGTAAATGTTGTATCAACATCAATTTCCCCACAGGACAGCATACAATTCCTAAGCAATCTGAATACCGTCGGACTATTGAGTGGCTTACATGTTTTCCATTTCCGTTGTAAAGACACTTCAGGTTTATGGAGTTCTGTAGTCAGTCAGTTCTTTTTTAAAAATGCTTCCAATGCTTCTACAGGACAAAAACAGATTGTAAAACAGGAATATTGGTTTGACACTGATTTCAACAACAGAACAACACAAATAATAACAGGGCTAGACAGCATAAGCTTTATTGATAATTTAAACACCGATTCTTTAATACCCGGTTTGCATGTTTTCCATTACCGTTGCAGAGATAATGCCGGATTATGGAGTTCTGTAATCAGTCAGTTCTTTTTTAAAAATGCTTCGGGAGCTTCCACCGGACAAAAACAGATTGTAAAACAGGAATATTGGTTTGACACTGATTTCAACAACAGAACAACACAAACAATAACAGGACAAGACAGCATATACTTTATTGGTAATTTAAACACCGATTCTTTAATACCCGGTTTGCATGTTTTCCATTATCGTTGCAGAGATATTTCCGGATTATGGAGTTCTGTTATCAGTCAGTTCTTTGTTAAGAATTCTGGTAATTATAGTTTAACGGATAACAAACTTACCACATACAGATATTGGTTTGATGAACAACAGAATACGTTTACAAATACTTTAATTACCCCCCCTCTGGATTCAGTGTTTGTTCCTCAGCTTGATCTTACAAATGTATTGAATGGAGATTACATCCTTCATTTTCAATACAAGGACAATAAAAATCTTTGGAGTTCTCCAACATCCGATAGTATTAAGGTTCAGCAAATACCACAGGCAGCAGGTGCAATTTCAGGACTGCATCCCGTTTGCCAACCTACAGATAGTGTATTATATACAGTTCAACCAATATTTAATGCTACTTCTTATAGCTGGACTTTTCCAAGTGGAATTATTGGAACAAGTGATTCAAATTATATCTGGGTTAGTTTTACTGATACAGCACTATCGGGTGTAATTACAGTTAAAGGTCATAATGAATATGGAGATGGACTTGCTTCAACGTTGAATATTACAGTTTATTCGCCGGATACTGCTGGAGTAATCACTGGATTAACGACTGTTTGTCAGGGTGTAAATAACGTAATTTATACAGTTCCTTTAATTAATAACCTGAGTTCGGGATAAGAGTTATTAACAATTAATGTTCATAAATATTTGAATAACAAATAATTAGCAGCATTGGAATTGTTTATTTTTGTAGTGCAAACCAACAAAAAAACAAAACCAATGCTACAGGATAAAATTATAGAAATTTTTGTTAATGCGGATGATTTCTGCAAAGTTTTTGAAAAAGAATT
>CAIUKU010000245.1 GCA_903899825.1 uncultured Bacteroidales bacterium
ATCTATGACCTTATTATTTGATGCATCAAGTAATTTCCTTCGTATTGACGGAGAGGTTAAAAAAGCAGAAGAAGTTAAGAAAGAAGAAGTTAAGAAAGTAAAATAATAGTCTGAAGTCAGAAGTTGGAAGTTGGAAGTCAGAAGACGGAAGTCAGAAGACGGAAAACGGAAAACGGAAGACTGAAGTTAGAAGTCGGAAGTCGGAAGATGGAAGATGGAAGATGGAAGATGGAAGATGGAAGACTGACTGAAAACGAAGACCAAATTGTTCTGATATTCCTAAAGAAGAATTTAGTTTATTTAATCTGCTTTAATTTAAATCATATATCATACAGCGTATATTTTTCTAACCAGAAAAATACACGCTTTTTTATTTTAGCAATTTTTTTATTTGATTATTACATTCTTATCCCATTTTCAACTGAAAGTATACATACATCCGACATTTTTAAAAACTTTCCTTTTCTTCATTTGAGAATAATAGGAAAATGATTAGCTTTGCAGCATCATTCAATTAACATCTATAGTAATGAATAATCAGTTCGACCCTAAACAAAACTACGAGGAATCAAAAAGGAAAGTTGGCTATGTTCCACGCAGAGAAGCTACTCAGGAAACATACACAAATATAGGTTTTATGTCAGGGCTGGAAGTTCACCAGCAACTTTTAACAAAAGAAAAATTATTTTGCCGTTGTCCTGCCGGCGTTTTTCAAAAACCAACTTCATGGGATGCAGAAGTTATCCGCCACATGCGCCCTACCTTGAGTGAATTAGGAGAATATGACGGCACTGCTTTGATGGAATTCAGAACCAGAAAAGAAATTATTTATCGTATCAAAAACGAAACTACCTGTACCTACGATGTGGATGATACTCCTCCATTCCCTATCAATAGGGAAGCATTGGGTATTGCCATCGAAATCTCAATGTTGTCGAAACTGAGTCTGGTAGGCGAAGTTCACATCACCCGTAAACAATATTTAGATGGTAGTATTCCCGCAGGATTCCAACGTACAGCCATTATCGGTGTGGAAGGTGAAATCCCGTTGAAGAATAAAAAAATCCGTTTAATTCAATTAAGTATAGAAGAAGATTCCTGCAGGGAAATATCTGATATTGGTCATACCCGTATTTACCGTACTGATAGACTGGGCATGCCTTTGATAGAAACTGTTACCTATCCTGATATGATGAATCCGGATGAAGTAATGGAGGCCTGTAATTACATCCGTTTCCTCAATCGTTCGACCAATAAAGTAAGAACAGGTATTGGAGCAGGTCGTCAGGATGTAAACGTGAGTTGCAAAGGTGGTACCCGTGTTGAAATAAAAGGAGTTGCCCATACCAAATGGATACCCGAGCTGACGCACAATGAATGCTTCCGCCAATGGGCTTTGTTACAGATACGTGAGCTATTGCTTCAAAGAATCAAAAATATTGCAAACTGGAAAATGGAAGTCAAAGAACTTGATTTCTATGCCCTGCAATTCCCATGCGATGCTATTAAAGCAGCAAAAGCTGCAGGCCATAAATTATATGCAGTCAATTTACCAGAATTCAAAGGCATTTTATCTTATTTTACACAGCCCGGTAAAATGTTTGCCAACGAAATCAGCGAACGACTGAAAGTAATTGCCTGTATCGACATTCCAAACATGACGCATTCAGAAGAATTGAATGCATTGATAGCCGGTGATGATCAGAGTTATATCCGCAAAATATTCAAAGCTTGTGATAAAGATGCACAAATTATTTTCTGGGGACCTGAAGCAGATATCAAAACAGCCATTGAAACCATTGACGAACGTTGCCACATGGCATTTTTGGGTGTTCCGCAGGAAACTCGGAAATCCTTCATTAATGGCACTACCATATTTGAACGTGTACTTCCAGGTGCCGATCGTATGTATCCCGATACCGATTCCAAGCCTATTCCGTTGGAAGAAGCTTACATTGATTCCCTTAAAAAAAATATCCCTACAGAAGTTATTGAACGTTACCATCAGTTAAAAACATGGAAGGTTCCGGAAGATACCTATACTTATATCTTTAAGAAAAACCTTTTCCCTTTGATAGAAAAGATTGTAAAAGACCTTAAAATAAATCCTGTATTGGTGGGTACTTTCTTCGGACATTATATCAAATATGTGGAAGGTCATTATAAAAAAGGCCGTGAATTTAAGTATGAAATTGTTTATGACTTAATGGCATTTCTGTTAAAAAACAAATACGACCTGAAACTTGCCCAGAAAATGTTTGCGGTTTTGTATGTACATCCTAAAATGGACATGGAATCGGTACTGATCAGTATCAAATTCAAAGCCATCAGCAAAGAAGACATTACCAAACATATTCCTTTTCTGAGAGAAAAATTTATCAAAATCCGTTTCAATGATCTGAAAGAAAACGAAACCAACTGGATCATGGGTCAATTGCAGCAAATGGCAATTGGAAATATCAATTTAAAAGACCTTAAAAAACTGATAGAGAAGTAAATCATACGAATTCCTTACTACCGAATTCATCCTCCTAAAAAAGCACAACAATTATATCGTTGTGCTTTTCTCATTTATAATGTTTTGTTTTTCAATAACCTCAAATCGGCAAGTCACGGGGTGACTAATTGATTATCTGATTTTTTTTATAATTATTGCTATTAAAGTCAGCCCGTGACTGTAGATAAAATTATCTATTTCTACTATGCTAAATTAAAATTGTGGTTAAAAATAGCTAAATGAAAAATTTAAAATAATATCTTTGTAAAAATAAAACAATCTCCTATGACATACCTAGCATCCAATGACAGATACAATAAAATGGAATACAATCGTTGCGGAAAAAGCGGTTTAAAACTGCCATCTGTTTCCCTGGGTTTATGGCACAACTTTGGAGGGGTTGATGATTTAGAAAATGCCAGGTCTATTCTCAGAAAAGCATTTGATCTGGGCATAACTCATTTTGATCTTGCAAATAATTACGGACCTCCTCCGGGTTCGGCCGAAGACAGTTTCGGTAATATATTTAAAGCTGATTTTACTGCTTATCGCGATGAAATGATTATTTCTACCAAAGCAGGATATGAAATGTGGCCGGGTCCTTATGGCAATTTTGGTTCTAAGAAATACCTGATTGCCAGCCTCGAACAAAGTTTGAAACGCATGGGACTGGATTATGTTGATATTTTTTATCATCACCGATGGGACAACGATACCCCACTGGAAGAAACCATGAGCGCACTGGAAATGATCTACAAACAAGGTAAGGCATTGTATATAGGAATTTCAAACTACAACAGCGAAAGAACAGAAAAAGCCATTAATATCCTCAGAGACAGGGGAATTCCTTTGCTGATTAACCAGATCAGCTATTCGATATTGAATCGTTGGGTGGAAGCGGATGCTTTGCTGGATGTACTCGATCGCAACGGGGCAGGCTGTATTTGCTTTTCCCCTCTGGCTCAGGGATTGCTCAGCGACCGCTATTTAAATGGCATTCCTGAGGATTCAAGAGCAGCCAAGCCTCATGGATTTCTTAAATCTGCAATCATTACACCAGAAATGATTAAGAAGCTGAAAGCATTGAATGAAATTGCAGCCAACAGAAATCAGAGTCTTGCCCAAATGGCAATCGCCTGGTTATTGAAAGACAATAGGATAACTTCTGTTTTGATAGGCGCCAGCTCTGTTCAGCAATTGGAAAACAATGCAGAAGCCATCCAAAATATTGTATTTTCGAAAGAAGAACTGCATAAAATTGATGAGTTGACGCAATAAACTGATTATTATTATAAAATATTTATTAACAATTTGAAGGAAATAATTTACAGGAATTGAGGAATAAAACCATGTGGGCTAAGCCAAAAACTTATGAGTAGTCTTTTTACTTTTGTTGAATTTATTTACTGTAATATAATAATTATTTAGAAATATGAGAACAACTTTTTTGCCTTTCAAATAACAAAAAGTTATTTCCTTTAAAATAATTGCTGATTCATTTTAAAATAAATTCATAAATATTAATTTATCTTTCTTCTAATATAATGGTAATAGAATTTGTCTGGTGATACATTTTTAAAAACTGTTTCAGGTATTTCTAACTTTCTACCACACATAGAAGTATCTACTTCAATAAACATTTTATCTGATGGATAGTTTGTTATTTCACTTACATAAAATCTATTTTCCATTCTTGTAGAGTCCCCTTTTGATTTGTAAGTTATTAAATTGTAAAACACAAATGGCGAATTGGTTTTGTCAAACTTCACAGTTTTAATAGTTTTGCTTGTAGGATATTTTAGCAAATCGCAATCCACATATCTTGCGTTTGCCACATGATATTCAAATACATTTATTTGTGTTTTAGGTGGAATTGTCAATTGTGGCTTTTCAACAAAGGAAGATGAAAAACTTGTTGAGTTCGTTCCTGTAACTTTTGAAACATTCCAATTCCAATAGTAATAATGAGGATAATTATAAGACGTTAGAGTCGATTCAGTACTTGATGATTTTGAAAATGTCCTGTTCTGATAATATTCATAAGATATTCCATTTAAAACAAAAAAAGTTTTTGTTAAGTCAATCGTCAAGTCACTTTCAGTTTTATTGTAAATACGAAAACCTATGTCACCTCCATCAGCCCAGAGATTATATGAAACACTGCAACTCTTATCTTCAAAAATAATTTTGTCATTTATCAAAGTGCCATTTTCGGGATTCACTTTATAAACTTGGTAATAATTGGTTGTAACAGCACACGATACAAATAAAATTGTAAAGAATGGAATGATAAGTTTTTTCATCTGCTTTTTAATTTTAGTCCTTGCTTACTCTAATCGGTTTTCAGAATCCCCGTTTTTTCTTTTGTTAGCTTTTGTCAAATTTCTTTCAATGCTAGTATGTTTTAATTAACAAGTCACCAAAATATGACGTGTAATTTGTATATCCAACTGACAAAAACACCCTTTACCTACTTGGTATAAAGTCCTGATAAATATCATCTTTATTTATCCTACAAATATACAAATTATTCGACGCAAATTTAATTGGAATACTATAATTATTCACTGCATTCTTTTTTTACTTCTTACTAATGCTTGTTTAGGCAAATTATTTAGGTAGTTGAAGTTACAAACTTAATTAAAATCATGTAAATGCATGATTATTAAATAAATTTAGAAATTAAAAGACTACAATCTATTGATTTAATTATTAAAGGATAAATTTGAAAAAATGTTATGCCTATATTTTTTACTGATTAACATTATACCTAAAACAGAATAGACTAATTTATAAATCACTTTGGTATTATTTGTTATATTTATTCAAAATATTATAGAATATTCCAATTGTATTGTAGTAGGGATATAATCCATATTTTGTATCCTTAAATTTCGCAATGCTCTTAAAATCAATTGAAGCCCTGAGACCAATTTTATGTCCAAAGCCTTTTTTACTCAATGCGGAATATGAAATTTCGCTTACAAAGCCATAACGGCAATAATTTCCAAAACCTGAAGCTGAAGCTGCGTCAAGATTGTTTTTCTGGTCGAGTAATTCAAAATAGGGAATGGCAATATAAACGCCAATATTTAATTCAAATGCCCTGTAAAGATTGTTCTTAACGGTATTAAATCGTTTGGGCAGGCGAATTCCAAACTGTAGCGGAACTTGCAAAAAACCTTCGGTAAACATAAGGTTGGAACCAATACTGTCCGTCAGTTCCGCAGCTCTTGAGGTAAGATTCAATCCTGTTTTCAGGGTGTAAATTTCATTTTCTCTGGTTTTGAATATCCAACCATAATTGATCATACCATCTACTGTTGGAGTCAGACTTCCTTTTTCAAAGCTGTAAATACCATTTTTGGTAGTAAAGGTGGTATAATTCGTATTTACCCTTGTCTGATTTACAGCCAACGCAACTTCAAAGAAAGTTTTAAATTGTAATAATGGATCCTGGCTTAATGTATCCTGAGCTTTTACTGATAGCATTGCTACTAAAAGAATGATAGTTGCAAGAAATTTAAACTTTTTTTTCATAATTCATTGTTATTGATTTCTAATATATTGTTTCCTTAAAGTATATGCATGTAAAGCCCTTTTTGAGGGTTGTTTTTCAAACTAATTTATAACGGCTTAAAATCTCTGATTATTATTAAATTTC
>CAIUKU010000246.1 GCA_903899825.1 uncultured Bacteroidales bacterium
GCCCATAAAACAAAATTAATATCAAAAAAAATATTATTTATTTGTACAACTTTTTTATGTTTCTGCTGTCTATAATATGTTACAAAGAAATAAGAATTTACAAACTAGTTAAATTTTTGTTAAACAAAATAATTAATTAGCTAAACCGATTTAGCGGGTTTATTTTTTGTATATTTGTAGCCTGAAAATAAAAATTTTAAAATTTATCAATAAAACAGAATAATTATGAAAAAATTTTTCTTCCTTTTAGTTGCAGTTTTCTTTACGGTATATTTACCAGCTCAGACTATTGTTGCCTTTCACGAAGATTTTGAGCTTCCATCATTAGGAGACAGTCTTCAAAATTCAACAGACCCTGTTGGAGGCTCACCCTGGACTATAACTACAAATTTAAAAAATTCCGGGTCCAGAGCTGATTCCAATAAAGCTCAAATTGGTACTACGGTCTATCTTACTTCAAATTCATTTAGTACACTTGGAAATAGTATTGTTCAACTACAGTTTGCACAAATTTGCAAGCTTTATTATTCTGATGGTGGTCAAATAGAAGTTTCAAATGATGGCGGGAGTACATGGAATTCTCTGGGACCAGCCCAATATCAGGGGACAGCCAATCTGATATTACATGGAGGGGTTTATAAATTCTCAGAAAGTGCTTACCCTGAATGGCTCTCAGGAGATACAGTATCAAAACCTACAAATGCATGGTGGAAAACAGAAATATTCAACATTTCAGCATTTGCAGCCAATCAGGCAGATGTAAAAATAAGATTCAGGTTTTTAGGCAGCGGAAATCCATTAGGAACTGGCAGGTATGGATGGTTGTTAGATGATATTAAGGTTATTGCTGCAAACAATGAATTAGTTGCACCAAAAATTACTTTCAAAACACCAATTTTAAAAGATACGGTATATGTTACCGGACCATTTACAGTAAGTGCATGGGTAAAAGACTCCTCAGTGCTTGCAAATGTGAATATTAGCTATTCAATTAACGGTGGTACTGCCATTGTTTCTCCAATGACAAATGTGATTGATTCACTCTATACCTTTGATTTTCCATCAATGACCTATAATACAACAATTTGTTATTCAATTCAAGCTGCAGATATATATAATAATACATCCTATTTACCTTTATCTGGTTGTCAGCAGGTCGTATTAAAGAAGGGTATCCCCAGTGTTCAGATAGGAAGTGGTACTTTAAACGGGTTCAACAGTCCGATATATATTAACTCTGCTACAACCACCTATTTATATAGTTATTATACTGCAATAATTACTAAAAGTGAAATTCAGTCAGGCGGAACCATAGAATCAATAGCATTTAACAAAATGGATGCTAATGGATACAATCTGAATAATGCCACGATGAGGATTTTCCTGAAAAACACTTCCGATCTTTACGCTCCTATTACTTATGCAGAATACACAAATTCAAAAGTAAATGCGATTAAAGTTTATGAAAGTACTTCCCAAAATTTAAATACAGCTGCCGGTTGGCAAACATTTGCATGTAATACAGGAAATTTTCTTTCTTATTCCGGTTCTGAAGATTTGATGGTTTTTGTTGAATTTTATCATCCGGGAAATGCCACAGGAGCTGTAAACTGGCTGTACGAAACAGTTGCTGGGAAAGCCAGCACATTTTATGGAACTGCTGTTGTGCCAACTACTGCAATTACATCTGGTCAAAGAGCGCACATTAAAATCAATTTTGAATCAAGTGTCTCAGCAAATGATGCAAAGGTTTCCCTGTTTACATCACCTGTCAATACAGTAATTGCCAATACCATTGTTCCTGTTTCAGTTAAAATAAAAAACCTTGGATCAAGCATATTGACTTCTTCAAAAATTAATTGGGCTGTTGATGGTGTTTATCAAGGTTTTATCAACTGGACCGGAAGTTTAAATCAGGATTTTGTTTCATCCAGCATTACTTTAGGAAATTTCAATTTCACATTAGGTTCACATTGTATCAAAGCATGGACAGAGAACCCTAATAATGTCACCGATCAAAACCCTGCCAACGACACATCAAATACATGTATTTACAGTTGCAATAATATTAGCGGAGTATTTACAGTTGGGAATGCTACTGCTGATTATCCGACATTTAATGATTTATTCACAGCACTGGGAAATTGTGGTGTCAATGGTCCTGTTACTTTTAAAATCAAATCAGGTACCTATAATCAACAATTAAACATCCCTTTTATCTACAATGTATCTGCGACAAATACAGTAACCTTTGAATCAGAATCAGGTAATCCGAATGATGTTGTTTTTATCTACAGTGCGACAACTACATCCGATAATTTTGTATTGCAATTAAATGCATCTAAATATGTAAAAGTTAAAAACATTAGTTTTAAAACAAATGCTGCGACTTACGGATATGTTGCAGTATTGGCTAATGGTGCAAGTTACAACACATTGGAAGGATGTAAGCTTGAGATGCCAGCAGGAAATACATCAAGCAGTATGGCAGGAATCTATAATGCAGCAACATTTGCTGAGAACTATAATACTTTCAAAAACAATACCATATTAAATGGGTATTATGGAATTTACATCTATGGCACCTCTTCTTCTGCTAAAGAAAAAGGAAATATTATTGAAGGAAACGCTATCAGTGGATTTTACCAATATGCAATGTCATTGTATTATCAGGATAGTATATCTGTAATTAAAAATATTATTTTTAATCCTTCAGGTGCTACTGCTTATGGAATATATTCATATTATGCCGATAATGGTAACTTCCTGAAAAACAAACTGAATATGACTGCTGCTACCACAAATTATGGTATGTATCTTTATTATAATAATACGAATAGTGGAAATAGTCTCGTAGCAAATAATTTTATTAGCCAATCCGTTGGAACAGGTACAGTTTATGGCTTGTATTCTTATTACTCAAAAGGAATGAAAATATTCAATAATTCAATCAGTGTTACAAAAGGAAATACTTCAGGATATGCATTGTATATTGGGTATGGGGCAACTATAAATTTATTTAATAATATAATTTCAAATACCGGCGGAGGTTATGCTTACTACTGTGCAACCACAACCAGCGGTATAGATTCAAGTAATTATAATAATATTTATGCCAGCGGTACTACGTTGGGATATTGGGGAACATCCTGTGCCACTTTTACTGCCTTGAAAACAGCCAGCGGAAAAGATCTAAACTCAATGAATGTGAATCCTATGTTCGTCAGTGCAAGCGATTTACATTGCTCAAACTTTTTATTGGGCAGCAAAGGAAAATCATTAGCTGAAATCACAGATGATATTGAGGGTGATCTTAGAGCTACACTTCCATGTATTGGTGCTGACGAATTTATTGTCCCAACGAATGAAGCCGGAATTATTCAGATTAACCAGCCACCTAGCATGATTACTACTTTAAATCAAGATGTAAAAGTAACCATTCAAAGCCTTGGTCAAAACCCTTTAACTTCAGTAACCATAAAATGGTCAGTGAATGGAGTAATGATGACACCTTATGCTTATTCCGGAAACATTCCTCAATTCGGATCTGATTCAGTAATTATCAGCAATCATACATTCAGCAGCGGTTATTCTCAGATTAAAGTCTGGACAGAATTACCAAACGGCTTTGCGGATATTTTTAATTTAAACGATACCATGTTCAAATCTGTATATGCATGTACAGCTCCATTAACCGGAACATATACTGTTGGCGGTGCCGGTGCTGATTATGTATCAATGGAAGCTGTTATATCTTCTTTACAATGTGGTATTTCGGGTCCAGTTGTATTCAATATCAATCCCGGAACTTATACTGGTAATTATACCATTCCAGCTATAACAGGTTCCAGTGCTACCAATACAATTACATTCAAATCAATCAATAATGACAGTACTTCCGTTATTTTTCAATACAGTGCCGCTGCAACAACGGATAATTATATTTTTAATTTTAACAATACCAACAATATAATTATTAAAGGTATCACACTGAAAGCCCTTAATGCTACCAATGCAAATATTATAACACTTGCCGGTACATTGTCGAATATCAGTATTCTAAACTGCATTCTTGAAGGGACTCAAACAGCAAATACAGACGATAATCAAGTACTTATCCGTTGCAATGCGCTTTCTCAGATTAACGGTTTTAACCTGATTTCTAACAGACTGAATTTTGGAAGAATGGCAATAAACTTTGTATCAACCATAGCTTCTACCACTGTTGTAATCAAAAACAACTATATGTTTAATCAGTCTGCCAGACCAATGAACCTGAATAAAATTGATGCGTTGGATTTTGGTAACAATCAACTTTTTAGTGATGCAACAAAAACCTCAAATGGCGGTATTTTTACAACCAATCTGACGGGTCGTTGGAAATTCTATAACAATAGCCTTATTAATTTAGGTGGTGTACGTGTTTGGGAAGGCTGGGTAAATAGCGGATCGGCTACCGGTCAGGAAGCACTGGTTTATAATAATTATTTATGTGGAAATTCCACTACCTCCTATGTATTTGATGGTGGTGGCACATATACATATGTGAAATTTTATCATAATACATTTATAGGTAGTAATCCCAGCGGTGTTGTTGTTAATTTTAATAATTATTATGGATGTAATAATTATGTAACGTTTAAAAACAACATTCTTTTTAGCAATAACGGGAGCAAATTATTACATGCATCACCATCTGCATCAAGTGGATCACCTATATGCAGCGCAAACTTTGCAAATTATAGCTTTGATTACAACGATTACTTTACTACGGGAGCTACTTTAGCTACTTTTAATGGAACAAGCTGTGCAAATCTTGCTGCTCTTAAAACAGCGACCACTCAGGAATCTCATTCATTTTCAATCAATCCGCAATTTGCAGCTACAACAGACCCGCACATTACAAATTATGCACTTAAAGGCTTAGCAGTTCCTGTTTCAGAGGTTACGACAGATATTGATGGTCAACCAAGAAGTACTATCAATCCTGATCCTGGATGTGATGAAATACAGATTTATAATAATGATGCAGGTATTGCAGCTTTAAATCAAAACACATTGTGTGCAGGAAATGTAGCTATTGTTGCAAAACTAAAGAACTACGGATTAAATATATTAAACAGCGCAACTATTAACTGGAGTGTAAATGGTGTAAACCAAACCCCAGTTACATTCTCAGGTTCATTGGCTTCATTTGCTGATTCAACAATTGTTTTAGGTAATTATAACTATCAATCATTAACAGCTTATAATGTTATTTTCTGGACAAGCTTACCAAATGCAACATCTGACGGAAACGCTGCCAATGATACATTAAAATTACTGAATCTTTATACCGGACTTGCAGCAGGAAATTATACTGTTGGTGACACAGCTGCTAACTTTTTAAATTTAACCACAGCTTTAAATTTCATAGCATTGAATGGCGTTTGCGGCCCTGTTGTGTTTAATATGAAATCAGGTACTTACACCGGAAGATATACTATTCCAGCCATACTGGGAGCATCTGCTACAAATACTATAACGATTAAATCATTGAATAACGACAGTACATCAGTAATTTTAGCTGCAACAGCAACAGGTACGGCTGACAACTGGATAATCAAATTGAATGGCTGTCAATATGTTACCATTAAAAATATTAAATTTACTCCTTTAAGTTCAACGTATGGAAATGCTATTGTTATTGCCAATACATCAAATAATAATAAAATCATCGGTAATTTATTAATCAATACTTATACAGGTAACACGACAAATTTAGCACTTATACGCTCTGAAGATGTAAATAGTACTGATAATTTAATTACTGAAAATCATACTATTGGAGGTTCAATGGGTATACTCATCAAAGGAGTATCAACAACATCAAGACTTGACAGGATTTTGGTTTCCAAAAACTTTATTGAAGGATTTATGCAATATGGTATCCGCTGCGAATATGCAAATTCACCTGTAATAGATTCTAATACTGTCGTTTCCAATCTTACGGGAACTACTACAAGGATTGGAATCTCATTGTATTATGCTTATGATAGCTTAAAAGTAATTAAAAATTCTATCATTAATTCAAATGCTACCAATATGATGGGAATTGCATTGGATAATACAACTTCAACAGCTAATACTAAAGGTTTGATTGCAAACAACTTTGTAACCATGCTGAATGGAACTACCCAGACTTATGCTTTAAGACTTTATCCAACTATTAATTATCTGGTTGTAGCAAACAATTCAATTTATGTAAATGGCACCAGCAATACCGATACAAGGGGAATTAATCCGGTTTCAGGAGGTAATATTGAAGTGTATAACAACAATATATTATCTAACAAATATACTATTTTTTATGAAAATAACTGCGTTACAAAATCAGACAATAACAATTTATTTTCTACTACCAATCTCTATGGTTATTTCAATGGTACATCAATTATAAATTATACATCATTAGCAGCTCTCGTGGCAGCGACCCAAAAAGATTCCAACTCAGTTGCAGTGAACCCTGGATTCTTTAGTAATACTGATTTACATACAGATCTGGTTGAATTATATGCAAAAGGAAAATCTTTATCACTTGTAACCAAAGATATCGACAATCAGCCCAGAGCCACAATTCCTTGCATTGGTGCCGATGAATTTACTGTATTGCCGAATGATGCTAAAATCAGGGCTTTGTATACACTGGGTAATTTACCTAAGCAAGCTGGTGCTCCTCATAATGTACAAGCAATTGTAAAAAATATAGGATCTACTGCATTATCAAATGTTGCTGTTACTTTAAATATAAGCGGGAGTAATAGTTTTGCAAATGTCAAAACAATAGCAACGATGCAGGTCGGTCAACAGGATACCATTAATTTTGATCCGTTTACACCTGTCAATTTAGGAATAAATAATGTAAAAGTAAGTTTGCCTTCAGATGCAGATACAACAAATAATACAATCAGTTATTTACAATATGTAACGGATACTGTTTTTGGTTATGCAGATACATCTAAATTAAGTACCAATGCCGGATTTGGAACCGGTTCGGGTATGATGCTTACCAAATATTTTGTTAACGGAAGTAAATTAGTTTATGCTGTTAAAGCTTTTATTACCAAAGACAATACTATTGGTAAACAAGTGTATGCTATAGTATTAAACTCAAATGGTGCAGTTGTTGATTCTTCCAGTATAAAAACAATCACTGCCAGCGATACGAATAGCTGGGTAACATTTAACTTATTGCATCCTCCTACAACAGGTACTGCCAATGATTACTTCTATGCAGGTATAGCTCAGATAAGTAATGCATCTGCTTATAATCCATTGGGAAGTCAGACTGAAAATCCATGCAGAACAAAAGCATATTATACAGCAACAGTCTCTGGAAGTAATTTAACGCAACGAACAGATATGGGAAGATTCATGATTAATGCAATCATAGGTAATCCTGCTGCTAAAGATGCAGCGATGAACACTATTATATCACCCAACTCCGGTTGCGGATTGTCTAGCGAACTGGTTACAGTAGTTATTCAAAATAAAGGAACAGATACGATATTTGGGAATCAGAATGTGTTGTCAGTAAAATATGGTTTGAAATATAATGGAAGTATTATTAATGTTGTTTCACAGCAAGTAACTGATATGATAATTCCAGCTGCAACTAAAACTGTTACATTCAGTGTTCCGCTTAGTATTATTACCCTAACAGGAGATTCAACTTATCATATTGTAGCATGGACTCAACTGACCAATGATGCTTATGCAGCTAATGATACAGTTTATAAGGATTTTATAGCAGTATACACTCCTCCGGCTCCATTGGCAAATTCTGTTTCTATTCCTTATGGATCATTTACAACCTTAACTGCAGTTTCAAACAATACTATAAATTGGTTTGCAAATTTAACCGACACTATTCCATTTGCAACCGGTAATACTTATACCACTCCATATTTATATAGTACGACCAATTATTATGTTAATGCAAATTCCAGTTTAAATTTGAATGTAAATATAGGAACAGGAACTACTCTAAATTCAAGTTCAGGTTATCCGAGTCCTTACGGTAGATTTTATACCGGTAACAAAGAACAATATCTTATTTTAGCATCAGAATTAACAGCTCAAGGTATAGCTGCAGGACCTATTAATTCAATTGGTTTTGACGTAGTTACAGTTGGTGCAGCATCTACTTCAGGTAGCGCTCCTTCAAGTACCTATTGTAAAGATTATAGTATTAAAATAGGTGCAACTTCAGTTTCTGCTATGACAACATCATTTTTAACAGGATTAACTCAGGTGTATACTAACCCAATGTATCAGGAAACAACAGGTTGGAATATTCATCAGTTTACAACTCCTTTTGTATGGGATGGTAGCAGTAATATAGTTATTGAAGCATGTTTTGATAAATATGTAACTGCTTCTGATTATGCTCCAAATCATGCAATTGTTAATCAATCTGCAACATCCTTTGTTTCAACCATTAATTATCATATTGATCTATCAACATTGGCATGTCCTAATGCAACTGGTACTACCTTTTCTCAAAGACCGAATATAAAATTCCTATCTCTAAAAAATGGTTGTGCAAGTGCAAAGACAACAGTTACAGTTACAGTAGCTCCTGCTCCTCCTAATGAAGCAGGTTTACTTGCATTTACCAATCCTACAGGTCCAGTTCCGTCCAATACGCTGACTCAAATTAAAGTTATGTTAAAAAACTACGGAAATCAGCCATTGACTTCAGTTAACGTTAATTACACCTTGAACAGTGTTTTACAAACACAATATCAATGGAATGATGCAGTTAATCCTGTACAGCCGGGTGCTACCAAAGAGTTAACCATTGGCTCCTTTATACTGCCGGGAGGTTTGGATACCTTAATTGCATGGACTTCTAATCCTAATAACGTTTTAGATCCTAATCCTTTAAATGATACTGCAAAAATTTATTTCTCTTCCTGCATGGCCGGAACATTTACCATAGGTGTGAATAAAAATTTCTCATCGTTCACAACAGCTTTAAATGCACTGAATGGTGCCGGTGTTTGTGGAAATGTTGTATTCTTGGTTGATTCCGGTTATTATGAAGAACGATTGTTCCTGAATCCTGTAAACGGAGTAGGCCCAAATGCTAAAATAACTTTTACCTCTGCAAGTGGAGACAGTACAAAAGTAATTTTACATTATACGCTTTCCAGTGCAGCTGCCTGGGCTATGAAATTCATAGGTTCCAGCTATTTTACTTTTTCTAAAATGACATTATCAATAGCAGGTAGCAATACCTGGGGACGTATAATGGAATTTGGTCCGAATTCACATCATATCGAAATTTCTAACTGTATTCTAGAAGGTATGCAGGGAGGCAGCAGTAACTATTCGCTGATATATATGAGTGGTGCAGGAATTAATTATAATACCATCAAAAACAATGTAATGTTAAATGGTTATCAGGTTATTTATAATTATGGGGTGAGCGGGAATCCAAATAAAATGAATACTATTAGTAATAATACATTCAAAGATTTTAATTACTATGGCATTTATAATTATTATCAGGATAGTTTAACCATCATTGGAAATTCGATTAATAATATTGCTTCTGCTTCTTACGCTTATGCTTTATACTCTGGATATTGCAGCAATTTCAATTATTTAAAAAACAAGATAAATGTATATGCTACCAATAATTACCCAATGTATTTATATTACAGCAATAATTCATCAGGTAACGGTCTGGTAGCTAATAACTTTATCAGCCAGTCTGTAGGTACTTCAACTACTTACGGAATGTATGTTTATTATAGTAACAAACTGAATATATATAATAATTCTGTTAAAATAACAATGCTAAATAATTCAAATTATGCATTATACGTTACTGCCGGTTCAAATAACAATATTGTAAATAATATCTTTAGCAATACCGGTGGTGGTTATTCTTACTATGCATCCAGTACAACAGGCATCAATAACAGTAATTATAATAATTTATATGCAACTGGTACAAATTTAGGGTACTGGGGGGGTGCAGCAGCCAATTTAGCAACTTTTAAAACGCTCAGTGGAAAAGATGCAAACTCAATTTCTGTAAATCCATCTTTCTTTTCTTTAACTGATTTACACATGATTAATTTCTTAATTGATAAAAAGGGTACACCCGTAACAGGTGTTACAGAAGATATCGATGGAGAGCTCAGAGATGCTGCATTACCAGATATTGGTGCAGATGAATTTGTATTGCCAAATAATGATGCCGGTATGATAGCAATGACTTTGCCTGTTAATCCTGCGTCAGCCGGTGTTCAGAATGTAAAGGCAATTATGAAAAACTGGGGTGTCCTCAATCTTACCTCCGTAATTGTCAATTGGAGTGTAAACGGAGTTATGCAACAATCTTATTCCTGGACAGGAAATAAAGTATCTGGTGATATTGATTCCATTCCTTTAGGAACCTATAATTTCACAGCAGGACTATCCGTGATGAAATTCTGGACTTCCCTGCCGAACAATGTACCCGATCAGCTGACAATGAATGATACGCTTATAACTAATATTATTGTATGCTCCGGACCATTGAGTGGTAATTATACAGTTGGAGGAAGCTCAGCAAACTATCCAACAATAACTGGAGCTGTACTGGCAATGCAAATGTGTGGTGTATCAGGTCCTGTTATTTTTAATATTAACCCAGGAACATATACCGGAAATTATACTATTGGCAATGTATCTGGCTCTTCTGCTACAAATACAATTACCTTTAAATCAGTAAACGGTGACAGTACAAGTGTTATTCTCGAGTATAATGCTTTAAGTACTCCAGATAATTACATTCTGAATTTCAACAATGCCGGTAATATTATTTTTAAAGGTTTAAGTATGAAAGCCTTAAATGCAACAAATGCAAATGTAATTACCCTTGCTGGTACATTATCTAACATTAGTATTATGAACAGCGTTTTTGAAGGAACTCAAGTTGCAAATACTGATGATAATCAAACTCTTATAAGATGCAGTAATTTAATTCAGATGAATGGATTCAACCTGATTTCAAACAGGATGAATTACGGTAGAATGGCTATTAATTTTGTTTCTACCAATGTTTCCACATCTGTATTGATGAAATATAACTATATGTTTAACCAGACCTATCGTCCGATGTACCTTAATAAGATTGATGCATTGGATTTCGGAAATAATAATTTATACAGTGATGCTTCAAAAACTGGTAATGGCGGTATATTTACAACAAATCTGAGCGGTGCCTTTAAGTTTTATAATAATTCGCTTATTAATTTAGGTGGTGTTCGTGTATGGGAAGGATGGACTTATGGCGGTAATGCTGCAGGTTCAGAAGCATTGGTATATAATAATTTCTTATATGGAAGTGCTGCAACCTCTTATGTTTATGATGGTGGTGGCGCTGTTAATAATATTAAGTTTTATAATAATACTTTTGTAGGAAATTCTACAAGTCGTACAGTAAATTTCAATAATTATTACGGTGCAAATGTTAATATTACCTATAAAAATAATATAATGCAGTCGAGCGGACAAGTATTGTATTTTACTGCTCAACCAACGGCTCCTTTTGTTATTGATTATAATGATTATTATTCAACCGGATCAGCATGGGCATATTTCTGGGGTACAACAGCTACTTCAATAGCTAGTGTTAAAACAGCTTCAACCCAGGAAGCCCATTGTTTCTCAATTGATCCGCAATTTATTGCAACTGCTGATCCTCATATTACTAATATCGGCATTAAAGGACTGGCTAATCCTGTTCCTGAAGTTATTACTGATATTGATGGTCAAATAAGAAGTACTACAGTTCCGGATCCAGGTTGCGATGAATATTTCCCATTACAATTTGATTTAGGTACGACTGCATTCTTAGCTCCTGTTTTATCTTATTCACAGGTAGGAGGAAATATTCAGGTAAAAGTAAAAATAAGAAACTTTGGAACGGATAGTGTAACAAATTTTAATGTTGTATGCAAATTTGGCAATGCAGCACCTATTAATTTATTGTATACTAATTACTTACACTCCAATCAACAGGATTCAATCACATTTACAAATCTTACTGTTGTAGCCGGTCCAGCTTTAATTCAGGTATATACAGACTTAAGCAATGATGGTAACCGAAATAATGATACCATTAAAATGAATTATTTTGGCGTTTCTGTTAAAAATGTTCCTTATACCGAAACCTTTGACAATACTGTAGAGGAATGGTTTACAAGCGGTTCAGCATCAGTATGGGAAAGGGGAATTCCAACAGCATCTGTTATAAATACTGCACATTCGGCACCCAATGTATGGGCTACCAAACTGAATGGCAATTATCCAAATAGCAATACAAGTACATTGTATACTCCCATCTTTAACAATGGCTTATTCAAAGCAGATACACTTAAATTCTGGCACTGGATAAATGCTGAAATCAACAAAGATGGCGGTTTTATTGAATACCTGAACAATATGGGCAATTGGACTACGCTGGGACATATCATACCTGCTGACACCAATGCAACTAACTGGTACAATGGCGCAACACTGAATATGTGGACAGGATACGGTAGTGGCTGGCAACAATCTAAATATAAAATCAGCTCTATAACGGATTTAGCCAATACAGTTCAGTTCAGATTTGTATTTAAATCCGATGCAACCAACAATTACAACGGATGGGCAATAGATGATTTCGCCTTAACATTAGCTCCCATTCAATATGATGCTGGTGTAACTGCAATAACGTCTCCTCTTGCAACTTCATCGGTAGGTGAAATTGTACTCGTTGCTGTGACAGTTAAGAACTTTGGAACGGATACTTTAACGAACATCCCTGTAAATTATCAATCAGGAACTTCTGCAGTACAATCAGGTGTAATTGCCGGACCTCTTGCTCCGGGTGCAACCATAAACTATACGTTTAATCAACAACTTCATGTTGCAGACGTAAATTACAACCTATGTGCATTTACTACAGTTATTGGCGATATTTATACTCAAAATGACAATTCCTGTAAAACTGTAATTGTGAATCCTGCTGCAAATGATGTGGGTGTTATAGAAATCCTTCAACCAGGAAATTATGTGAGCCCTGGAACTACACCTATTAAAATAGTTATTAAAAACTTTGGTACGTTGACTCAAACTTCTATTCCGATTTCCTACCAAAGAAATGCATTAACACCACTTGATATTGTATGGACAGGCAACTTAGCGTCTGGCGATACATTGCAATATACTTTCCCAGTTCAAATGAGTGTTCCATCAGGTATTTCGTTTAGTTTGGCTGCATACACCAGATTAGCAGGTGAAGCATACATTCATAATGATACAACAAGCAAATCGGTTAATATATGTAACCTGAATGCACCGGGTGCAATTACAGGAGCCTCAACCATAGGTACCAGTGCCAATAATGTCATGTACAGAATTACAGCCCCTGTTACAGGAGCATTGTATTATAACTGGTACTATTCAGGAAGTAATGTAAGTATTACCGACGATTTAAACAATAAAGATACTGTTTATCTGAGTTTTGCTGCTTCTGCTACCAGTGGTGTATTGTCAGTTAAAGCATGGAATGGAACCTGCGAAGGTGCAGCTGCTAACTTTAATATTGGTGTAATTGGTATTGATGAGATGAATGAAGGTGACTTCTGGTTGGGACAAAATATACCCAATCCAACCTCAGCTGCATTAAATATTGAATATTGCTTACCTGCTGAAGGTGATGTAAAATTTGATATCATCAACCTATATGGACAGAAAATTTTCTCAAAAAATGAAAAAGTAAATGCAGGAAAACATTTTATTAATATGAATGTAAATGATTTATCTTCCGGTATTTATTATTATACCATTGAATTTAAAGGCAAACGTTTAGTAAAGAAAATGATTGTCAATAAATAAATCAGTTTTTTAAAGGGCTGCTCATGAGTAGCCCTTTAAAAGTATTTTATAAAGAATTGGCATTATAGATCCTTCTTTTTATAGTACAGTTCATCTTTTAAATGATTATTTTTCTCTTATTGAAAAAATAAGAAGTAATTTTAGTTAGTTTTATTATGATAACATTTTAAATTATGAAATGCTTAAATTTTAATATTTTAGGTTCAAATAAAGCATACCGGATATTTAGAAATTTATTTTTTAGCGGTATTTTTTTATTATTGGGTTTTAATGCATCAGCACAGCAGTATAATGTTTCCGGAACTGCTGTAAACATGTCAACACCGGGCTGCTATCGATTAACAAATACTACAAGTCAGGCTGGTGCAGTATGGAACATTTATAAAATAAATTTAACACAGGCATTTGATATTACCTTAACCCTGAATTTCGGAAACCGGAGTGAAATTCATTATGTCCCTGCAACCTGTGGAGCCGATGGAATGTCTTTTGTTTTACAGCCACTTAGTACAGGTGTTTTCGGTGCCGGATCAGGAGTTGGTTTTCATGGTATAACTCCTTCTGTTGGGATTGTTATGGATACCTATGTTGATAATCCAACAGATCCCGGATACCAGCATATCTCCATCAATAAGAACGGAGATGAATTGCATGGCACAGCCAATGAATTAGCTCCTCCTGCTTCTGCTGTTGGTTTTCCGGTAAACATTACCGATGGTTTGGATCACTTATTCCGCTTTACATGGACTCCCACAATTTCAGGCGTTGGAACCATGAATGTTTATTTTGGAAATGCAACAACCTTACCACTAACTCCAACCGTAACCTATACCGGAAACATTGTAAGCAATATCTTTTCTAATGTTCCAAACGTTTATTGGGGTGTTAGTGGCTCTACCGGGGGGTGCTGGAATGTTCAAACAGTTTGTATGACAACCATCTCGAATTTTGCTTCTGATACAGCAACTTGTGCAGGAACTCCAGTCAATTTTACGAACAATAGTATCAGTGGTTTACCCATTACATCCTGGAAATGGCATTTCGGAGATGGAGATTCTTCCAGCATTCAAAGCCCTGTGCATATTTATAATACTCCGGGTACTTATAATGTAAGTCTGTCTATTGTTAATTCCGGTGGTTTTTCATCTACGATGACGCATTCTATTGTTGTGAATCCCAAACCAAATGTAGTCGTTAACAACCCATTTATTTGTAATGGAGATACAGCAATACTGACAGCAACCGGAGCATCCACCTATACCTGGGATAACGGACTGAGTCCTGTTTCCGTTCAAAATGTAACTCCTGTCATAACAACTTCATACATTGTTACTGGGACCAATACATGGGGCTGTGTCAATAAAGATACAGCTTTAGTAACAGTATATCCTTTGCCTGTAATTACGCTGACTCACGATACTTCTTTATGTATTGGTGATACGATTAACTTATCGGTAGGTGGAGCAAATACTTATTTATGGAGTACCAATCAAACTACTAACGTAATTGCAGTCTCACCCATCATCAATACGGTTTATACCGTTAAAGCAACCGATATTCTTGGTTGTGTAGTTGATACTTTTGTAAATGTTTCGATGTACCCAAGTGCTCAGATTTCTTTTGTTTCGACGCCTGATCCTGCTGAGGGTTGTGCACCCGTTACTGTTACATTTAACGATCAATCATTTCCATCCATACAAACATGGTTATGGGATTTTGGAGATGGCAATACAAGTTCAGCTCAAAACCCGACGCATTCCTATGCTATTGCAGGGATATATAATGTTAGTTTATCTGTTTCTACCAATCATGGCTGTAAGGGAACCTTGAGTTTGCCTTCTTTTGTTAATGTTTATGAGAACCCTGTAGCCTCTTTTATAACAAACAATAACCAATTTTCACTGTCTTTTGCAAATGTTATCTGTAACAGCTCAGCTTCTTCCATAAACGTAAGCAACTGGCACTGGGATTTTGGAGCAACGGCTTCAGATGACAGCAGCAATTTACAAAATCCATCCTACCAATATTTAGAACAGGGAAACTTTATGATCTGGTTATATGTAACTACCATACATGGTTGTAGAGATTCTACATTCAGTTCAGTACAGGTTGTTGAAGACTCATTGGTTTTTCCGAATTTTATCACACCAAACGGTGACGGCATCAATGATTATTTGTTCATAAAAAATCTTAAGTATGTAAAGGAAAATATGTTGACAATTTATAACCGCTGGGGGAAAAAAATATATGAAAAAATATCCTATGATCCTGAAATTGACAGATGGGATGGAAATGATCTTGCAGACGGAACCTATTACTACATTCTCAAATATAAAAGCATACTTAAAGAAGGAGAACACCGGAGTTCATTGACCATATTACGGAATTAGATTATTGAATATTGATATTCGGTCAGTTTTGTTTTTTTATACTATTTTGTCTTTTCACTTTACCTTGTCGTTTAGTAGAACCAAGATATTACTGAATTCATCGCTAATCCTCTATCTTTTCCATTGATAAA
>CAIUKU010000247.1 GCA_903899825.1 uncultured Bacteroidales bacterium
GATCTTTACGAAAATATATTATCTTTACTGTAATTAATTATTTAAACTTAACTACAATTAAAATGAGAAAACTTAACAAATCTTCCCCTTAAAAAATTATACAATTTATTTCAGAATTATTAAAAAAAATCATCACTTATTTATTAAATTTTATTTTTATGAAAAAACTTTTATTTTTATTTATTGCGCTATTATTTAGCGGGCTTTCTTATGGACAATATTTCAATGAGTCATTTGACGGCACAACATTTCCACCCACAGGCTGGACCCAGACACAGTTAAATTTAACTGGTTTATGGGAAAGAGTAACTGTAGGTACCTATCCAAGCTGCAATCCACATTCTGGAGCTGGATTTTTAAAATACAATTCATACGATTATGTAAATCTGACATCAGCAGCTTTAATTTCACCTGTTATTGATTTAACTACGATTACGTCAAGCACTGTATTGGAATTCTGGATGTACAGAGACAATGGAAACCTTACTACACGTGACAGTCTTGCTTTTTTAATCAATACTACCGCAAGTGTCACAGGTGCTACCGTATTAGGAAATTACAACAGAATCAGAACATTGAGCCCGGTTGAAACAGGAATAGACGGTTGGTATAAATATCAGGTTGCGATACCATTAAGCTTCAATACAGCTACAAACTATCTGATTATTAAAAGTTACAGTGCCTATGGAAATAATATGTTTATTGATGACATCAGAATCCTAAATCCTGTAGCAGGAAATGCAGCACCCACAAATATGACTTTTACCGCTACTACTATTTCTGGAACTACAATCGGATGGACAGACAACTCAACCAATGAATACTCATTCAGTCTTTACAAATCTACAAATGCAACATCAGGTTTTGTGCTGGTAGATCCCTATATTGCATCTACATCAACTTCCTCAACGGGAACTTTATACTCAAAAACAATTAGCGGTTTAGCTGAAAACACTCAGTATTATTTCCGGATTTCAGCAAATGCAGGATTGGAATCAGCTTATTTAACAGGCAATACTACCACTCCTACCGGTACATTATCAGGAATAAAAACAATAGGACCAAGCGGTACTTATCCATCATTAACCGCAGCTTTTGCAGCTATTACCTTAAATGGATTAGCAGCATCCATCGATTTAGTGTTACAATCTGACTATGTATCAACCGTTGAAACCTTTCCAATAACACCATCAACTGCTGCAACTGAATTAAAAACAATCAGAATATATCCTGCTGCAGCTGGTTTGAGCATTGTATCTGACAGCATTACAGGCACAGTTAATCTAAACGGAGCATCTTATGTCACTTTTGACGGCAGGGTAAATGCTACAGGTTCAACAAAAAACCTTGTTATTGCAAACACTTCTAAAACTGGATATGCTATTAAATATAACAATGATGCAACACATAATATTTTAAAATTTTGCACTGTTCAAGGTGTAGATTCAACTGGC
This sequence comes from uncultured Bacteroidales bacterium, assembly GCA_903899825.1. Lineage (GTDB taxonomy): Bacteria > Bacteroidota > Bacteroidia > Bacteroidales > JACABE01 > JACABE01. The sequence goes on from CAIUKU010000247.1 coordinate 1,455, forward strand.
ATTGGAATTATTAATTTTAGTACAACAACAGGTCTTAATGGAAACAGTTACAACCTGATTGACAGTTGTGACATTCGGGATGGGGCCAGCACTCCTGTCAGCGCAATTTATTCATCCGGCACTTCAGGTGCTGATAATAAGTTTAATACTATCTCAAATTGTAATATTTATAATTTTTTCAAAAGTACCTCAACCAGTTCTTTAGGTATCGGGCTTTTTTCAGGAAATTCTGCATGGACAATATTGAAAAACAGTTTTTATCAGACATCTGTATTAAATCCAACTGCTGGTTATGGATTCAATATAATTTATATTGGATCAGGTGAAAATTATAATATTACTGGAAATTATATAGGTGGATCTGAACCTTTATGCGGTGGTACACCATTTACAGTAAATGGATTGGCATTGGCAAACTATTTGTATGCTATTCGAATTACTGCAGCAACTACTCCAACTTCAACCAACAGTATTCAGGGAAATACCGTTGCAAATATATCATTACAAACTTATAGTACGAGTGTTGGATCTATTAAATTTGCTGGTATTTTATCATCAGCTGGTATTTCAAATATTGGTACAATAACAGGTAATATCATAGGAAGCAATACTTCAAATGGTTCTATTTTATATACAAGTGGTAATTCTGCTTCTACATTTACTTCTGCTCTTGAAGGTATCTATATATCCGGAGGAACCGGAAATATTCAAAACAATATTATAGGTGGCATAACTATTAATGCTACAACTGCTTCTACGCAGGCCCTTACTTTTTATGGAATCTTCAGTGGTGGATCGGGTGCTCATACAATTTCAAACAATACCGTTGGCAGCAATACTGTAGCAAACAATATTCAAACGATAGCCGGAAATTCAACGCCTGTTTTGATAGCCGGTATATATACAAATTTAACTGTAGCTGGTTCGAGTGTTGTATATTCAAATAATACGATTGCAAATATTACAAACAACAACACCCCTTCCGGAGGATATTTACTCGGATTAAGAAATGCTGGTACAGTTACTTCAGTTGTTGACAACAATGTTATTCATGATTTAAGTTGTGCTGCAGCAAATACAGGCACAACAAATATTGCTACTATTGTTGGAATCTCCAGTTCTAATTCATCAAATAATGTAATCATTTCCAGAAATACATTATATAATTTAACATATACCTCCACTAATGCTTCAGTTAGTATAAATGGAATCTATAAAAGCGGTGCGGGTACCAATTGTAAAATTGAAAGAAACTTAATATATAATTTTTCTATCAATTCAACCATTACCACTTCTGCGATAAATGGTATTATGACAAATGGCGGAACGGGTATTCATTCAAACAATATGATCCGTTTAGGATTTAAACCTGATGGAACTGATTTAACTTCAGGATTGAGAATGAATGGTATTTATGATGGTGCAACCACTAACAACTATTATCACAACACAGTTTATTTGGGTGGCAGTAATGTTATTGGTGCAGACTCAACATATGCCTTCAGAAGCTTTACCAGTACAAATGCACGTAATTTTAAAAATAATATTTTTATCAATGCACGTTCGAATGCTTCAGGTAATGGTGCAAATTATGCTGTATATGTTGCAGGAACCACTGCCGACCCTGCAGGTTTAGCTATGGATTATAACATCATACAAGCCGATGGAAACGGTGGTGTATTTGGTCGTTTCAATTTATTGAATGTGGCAGATCTGGCTACATGGAAAACCAATGTTGGGCAGGATAGCAATAGCTTGAGTGTGAACCCTTTATTAGCATCACCTACAACCCTGATTCCCAACCTGCATTTAACAGTTGGATCTCCTGCAGAAAGTGCCGGAATCATGATTGATTCAGTCAACATTGATTTTGACGGAGACATCAGAGCAAATAATTCTCCAACTGATATCGGAGCTGATGCAGGTTATTATGATGTATTACTTCCTACTGCAGTCTTTATTCCTGCAGATTTAAGCACAGGTATTGCATTAAATTCGACCATTGAAGTTACATTCAACGAAATGGTACGCAAAATTGACAATACGGTATTAGACAATTCAAATGTTGCTTCTGTAATTACATTTAAAAAAGTATCTGATAATTCTGATGTTCCATTTACTGCAACCTGGAATGCTGCAACAAAGAAAATTACTGCCACACCGAATAATGCATTGTTAGGTTTAACAACTTACAAATTTCAAGTAAATGTAGAAGATTATAACAATAATTTATTAAGCGGAGCTGACACTACAAGATTTACGACCATTGTTAATACAGATGCTACATTATCCGATTTAAAAGTCGGAGGAACAACTGTTACAGGATTTTCTCCTGCTACCATTACTTATAATGTTGTATTAGCATCCGGAACAACTGTTGTACCAATAGTTACAGCTACTACAACAGATATTTTTGCAACCAAGGTTATTACACCTGCTGCAGCATTACCAGGATCAACTACTGTAGTAGTAACAGCTCAGGACGGAACCACTACCATAACGTATACCATTAACTTTACAGTTGCGCCAAATTCTGATGCAACATTGTCTGATCTTAAAGTAAACGGTACTACTGTTAGCGGATTCGCTGCAGCAACTTTAGTTTACAATGTTGTTTTACCTTTTGGCACTACAGTCGTTCCAACAGTTACTGCTACAACTACTGATGCAAATGCAACAAAACTTATTACACCTGCTGCTGCTTTACCTGGTTCTACTACCGTTTATACAACTGCCGGTGACGGAACTACTCATTTGACTTATACTATTAATTTCACTATTGGAGCTGCTTCTTCGGTTGCAACATTATCTGATTTAAAAGTAAACGGTACCACTGTAACAGGATTCCTGCCTGCAACACTAGTTTACAATATTGTTTTACCTTATGGTACCACTGTTGTTCCAACAGTAACAGCTACAACAACGGATGTGAATGCTACAAAAGTTATCACACCAGCAGCTGCTTTGCCGGGAGCAACCACAGTTATAACGACTGCTCAGGACGGGACTACACATTTAACCTATACCCTCAACTTTACAATTGCACCTAATGTAGTTGCAACTTTGTCCGATTTAAAAGTAAATGGAGTTACCGTTACAGGATTCTCTGCCAATACCTTGAGTTATACTGTAACATTGCCTTATGGAACTACTGTTGTACCTACGGTAACTGCTACAACAACAGATGTAAATGCAACTAAAGTGATCACTCCTGCTGCTGCATTACCAGGTGCAACTACCGTTTTGGTAACTGCTCAGGATGGTATTACTACCAAAACCTATACAGTAAATTTCACAATTACTGCTCCATCTACTATTGCCACTTTGGTTGATTTAAAAGTTGACGGAACTACGGTTACAGGATTCTCTTCAGCAATTTTAACTTATAACGTAGTTTTGCCAGCAGGGACAACTGTAGTACCAACAGTAACTGCCACAACTGCCAGTGCTAATGCAACCAAGGTAATCACTCCTGCAGCTTCTTTACCCGGAGCAACTACTGTTGTGGTTACTGCTCAGGATGGTATAACTACAAAAACATATACAGTTAATTTTACAGTTGCAGTTCAAACTTATACGGTTACATTTAATGTTGTAAACGGAAACGGCAACCTGACAGCAACAGTAGATGCAGCTTTGATTACGTCTCCAGCTACTGTAAATTCAGGTAAAAATGTAATATTTACTGCTGCTCCTGCTATTGGTTACGAAGTAAAGGAATGGAAACTGAATGGAAGTATAATTACCGGAAATACATCAAATACATACACCTTAACTAATTTAACCGCTAATGCTACAGTTACTGTTGAATTTAAATTAATTGTAGGTATTAATGAATTAAATGAAAGATCATTAAATATTTATCCTAATCCGGCTAAAGATTTGATTACTGTAAAGATGAATACCGTCATTAACCAGATTGCTATTCTCAATATAAACGGACAACTTGTATCTACATCTTTAATTTATGGCAATCAAGGAATTATAAATATTTCTGAATTAAGCAACGGTATGTATTTTTTACGTATTGAAACAGCAAAAGGAATTATTATGAAGAAAATTCAAATAGCTAAATAATTCCAAAAATACAGTATCAATCCTATTCAGGTTCAGATGCTAAAAAAAAGAGCAAGGAAGAATTATAAATCTTCCTGCTCTTTTTAAATGAAAATAAATATTCAGTTGAAATAATTCGTTAAATAATAAAATAATAAATTAACTAAACTTAAAAAAATGAGAAAAATTTTATTTTTTATCGTATTGCTTATATTATGCAGTACACAAAGTTATGAGCAAAACTTAAGTGTTAAGCCATCAACCCCTCAAACCTTAAAAGCAGATGAAGTTCAAAACCTTGATTACTACTTAATGAAAAATCAAACTACGAACACAAAAGCTTTAATCTGGTCATCTACAATGACTGACCCTTCTGACTGGGTAGCCGCTAAAATGCCTGATCAGGATGCTAGTATTTTAAATACATGGGAATGGAAAGCCGATACATCATTGCTTTCTCCTTTATTTAAACAATATGTACATCCAGATTCATATATGAATTCAGCTACCTGCACATCCGGTCTATACTATTTTGATGGTATCACCAATCTGATTAATCAGACGTATGCGATATCCAATTCTGCTATTAGCAATTCCGTCGGAATCAATACATTAGGATTCAATTCCGTTAGCATTAAGTTTTACCAATTGTACAAGTCATTCAATCAGGATTCATCATTGTTAGAAATCAGCAGTGATAATGTAAACTGGAAAACCATTGATGTTAACCCGAATGTAGCCGTAAATACCTATGCTTATGGATGGAAAGAGCTTAATATTACACAATGGGCAGCCAATAAAGCACAAGTCTGGATCAGATTCAGATTTTTCGGACCCGCTTCTACCAGCAGTGGTGCTCAATACGGTGGTGGTTACGGATGGGCTATTGATGATGTAGAATTATTTGAACCGGCTAATAATAATGTACAGGTTGACAGAGTTACTTTGTACGATGGCTATATGAAAATACCAAGCGGATTAGGCAGACCCATGTATTATGATGGAGATTTTACAAATCTTGGTGGTAAAAACCAGACTCATTTTAAACTTCATGGAGTTGAACTTACAACAGCTGCAGATTCTACAAGCAGTGATACAACTTTAATAGCAGGACAAAGTATTACTGGGATAGAACTAAATAACTATTTTTTCACACCGCCGACAACATTAGGGACTTATAAAGTTGCTGCCTATATTTCAAGCGATTCTATACCACATCAGGTTGTTCAGGATACTTTTGATATAAAAGTAGTTTGTGATACATGTTTGTATTCGAGAGACAACAATACTTATGTTGGATCAAGATGGGCAGGCACTACAGGAACGCTTTGCGATCCATATACGGCCGCAAACAGATTTCTGGTCAATCAGGACAGAATGATGTATGGTGTTAATTGTGTTGTAAATAAGGAAACCAAACCAGGTTCAAAAATCAAAGCAGTTCTTTATAAATATTTTGCAGCAACAGCAACAAGAACCATTGTTGCCCAATCTACAAATTATTATATTACTGCAGCCAATATTCCTACAACTTCCAGTCTTGTAGACCCACCCACAATTTCACTGCATTTTCCGACCGGATATACATTGCAGAAAGATTCAATATATTATGCAGGAATCGAGGTATTCGGAGGAACTGATACTGTAAAAATTGCATCTGACAACACTGGCATTCCCCAATATACCCAGACATCTTTATACTTTGATCCAACAGCCAATTCATGGTATATATGGGCTAGTGGCGGCAATGTTCCCGCTGTTATGATTCGTTGTTGTTTCAACATAAATTATCCTTTTGATAATGGCAGTATGGGAATTAACGAAATACCCTCTTCTGTTACATTGTTCTCTTGTATGCCCAACCCTGCTAATTTTACTACTAAAATTTCATATGAATTAAAAAACAATGAAAACGCAAGTATAATTATCACTGATATTACAGGAAGAACAGTTCAAACCATCAGTCAAGGTCATCAAAATAAAGGCTATTATTCTGTAGATGTTGATTTAACATCATTGACAAGTGGTACTTATTTTTATACCTTAAAAACAAAGTCTGCTCAGCTTACCGATAAATTAATTATTGTAAAACGATAAAAGTAAAATCACGGAAAGCGGCTGTTTCAATCTTGAGACAGCCGCTTTTTTTATTCAACAAATTAGTTGTCAGAATCATAGAATAATAATACATTTTATTAGTTGATGTAGAAAAAAAAGAAATTTTACTTTATAAAACAAAAACTTCAAATTCAATTAATTAATTGTTCTAAATCTAAAAGATTTATCTACGGGTATTTACTATTACGCTCTCTATTTCAAAGAAAATCGTTTGGTGAAGAAATTGGTGGTAAGCAAATAAACATTAGATTGTAAGATTTCCTTCTTTGTGTCTTTGTGCCTTAGTGGCAAAAAACTTGATTCACTTACATACTATTAATATCCATGGTTTGAATCTCTTCGCAGAATTCATTTTCAAAACTGCATACTGCTAATTTGTAATCTTTGTCAAAAGCATATTGTTTGAAAAAAACATGGTCTATGGCAGCTCCATCTGTAAGGAATATTTGACCATTCGCAGCAGTTATTACTGTAAAACTGCTGAGCGACTTCGTCAGACCCGTCCCTATGGCTTTTAAATAGCTTTCTTTTAAGGTCCACAACTCAAAGAAATATTCTTTCTTCAATTCAGCGTCAGCAATTGAATTTAAACCAGCTAATTCAATTTCAGAATAAAACCGTTTAGCTACTTCATAATTGGGTTCTCTTATTAATTCTACATCAATTCCAACTTCTTTATCTGAAAATGCACCTACTACCCACTTTCCTGAATGTGAAATATTAAAATACAAAGCCTGATCAGATAAATAAGGTTTACCTTTATCGCCGGTCTTAAAATTTATTTCTTTGTCCGTAAGCTTTAGCTTTTGAGATAAAACCTTGCGCAGTAGTAATTCGCCCAGCAAAGAACGTTGCAAACTATCGCTATGTTTATAATCATTGTATTTTGCAGCAACAACTACAGGTAGTTTGCTGATTAATTCAGATTTAATTTCTCCGAAAATTTCTTTCTCTGCTAATTTTACTGCAAAAATTTCTACCATTTTTTCCTATGAATTTTCAAAATACAAAAATACAATTTTTAATGAAGAGGATAAGGATTTTTATACTTATGAGTACTTAAAGTACTTGGAATACTTGGAATACTTAGAGTATTTAGAGTATTTGGACACTCTAAGTACTTTAGGCACTCAAGGCACTCTAAGTACTTCAGACACTTAAAACCTATCTAATTAAATTTAAACATATTACGAAGACTGCACTTAAATTAACAGCATAAAGAAAAAAATAGTTTCGATTTATCGTTGTAGTAATGAGATAAATGATTAATTTTGCACTCTTTTTGACATATGAAACGAGCCATGTGAAAATATTCACACACACGAGGATGTTTATTTGGCGAGTTCCATCGGCGAAATTTGAACAGGATTAATATATTTATCAACCATAACAATATGCATTTCAGTGATTTAATAAAACACAAACAGATGAAACAGCATTTTAATTTTTAGCTTAAGCAGAATGATTAATATTACATTACCAGACAATACTGTAAGACAATATAATAAAGGAACATCGGCCCTCGAAATAGCAAAATCTATCAGCGAAGGATTGGCCCGTAACGTTCTGGCAGCCAAAGTAAACGAAGAAATCTGGGACGCTTGCCGTCCTATCAATGAAGATGCACATTTGCGTTTATATACCTGGAACGATACGGAAGGAAAAGCAGCCATGTGGCATTCATCCGCCCATTTAATGGCAGAAGCCATTGAATTGTTGTATCCCGGTGTTAAATTCGGCATTGGTCCTGATATTGAAAACGGTTTCTATTACGATATTGATTTTATGGATTACAGCATTTCTTCGGATGATTTCAAAAAAATCGAAGATAAAATGCTGGAATTAGCCAGCCAAAAACAGGGATTCACCCGTAAGGATATATCAAAAACGGAAGCCCTGAACTATTTCAGAAGCAAAGGCGACGAATATAAACTGGAGTTGATTGATGGCCTGGAAGATGGAACCATATCCCTTTACCAGACCGGTGAATTCATCGATTTATGCCGCGGACCACATATTCCTGATACAAGCTTTATTAAAGCCATCAAATTGCTGAATACAGCAGGAGCTTACTGGCGCGGTGATGAAAAACGCAAACAACTTACCCGTATTTATGGTATTACATTCCAGAAACAAAAAGATTTAACAGAATACCTTGTTTTACTGGAAGAAGCTAAAAAACGTGACCACCGTAAATTAGGCAAAGAACTTGAACTTTTTACTTTTTCAGCTAAAGTAGGTATGGGTTTACCAATATGGTTACCCAAAGGAGCTGCTTTACGCGAAAGACTGGAAAATTTTCTTAAAAAAATTCAGAAAAATGCAGGTTACGAACAGGTTATTTGTCCTCATATTGGCAATGTAGAATTGTATAAAACTTCCGGTCATTTCCAGAAATACGGAAAAGATTCATTTCAACCCATTTCTACACCTGTTGAAGGCGAGCAATTTTTCCTGAAACCCATGAACTGTCCACATCATTGCGAAATATACAACTTCAAACCTCGTTCTTACAAAGATTTACCGGTAAGAATTGCAGAATTCGGAACGGTATATCGCTATGAACAAAGTGGTGAATTGCATGGATTGACAAGAGTAAGAGGATTTACACAGGATGATGCACATATTTTCTGTCGCCCCGATCAGCTGAAGGAAGAATTCATCAATGTAATTGATATTGTATTGTATATCTTCAAGACCCTTGATTTTAAAAATTTCACTGCACAGATCTCGTTGAGAGATAAAAACAATGCTGAAAAATACATCGGCAGTGATGAAAACTGGGAAAAAGCTGAAAATGCAATTATAGAAGCTACTCAGGAAAAAGGTCTGACTACTACTATAGAATACGGTGAAGCAGCCTTTTATGGTCCTAAACTTGATTTTATGGTAAAAGATGCCATTGGTAGAAAATGGCAGTTAGGTACCATTCAGGTTGATTATAATTTACCTGAACGATTTGAACTGGAATATACCGGAAACGACAATCAAAAACATCGTCCGGTAATGATACACAGAGCACCATTTGGCTCAATGGAAAGATTTGTTGCGGTATTAATAGAACATACTGCCGGAAAATTTCCACTGTGGTTAACACCGGAACAGTTTATAATTCTGCCAATTAGCGAAAAATACTCAGAATATGCAAAAAAAGTTTTAAATTTGCTAAAAAATTACGAACTTCGCGGCTCCATTGATGATAGGAATGAAAAAACAGGAAAAAAGATCAGAGATGCTGAACTTCAACGAATTCCATACATGATCATCGTTGGTGAAAAAGAAGAAAATGAAAATTCTGTATCCGTTAGAAAGCAAGGTGATGGCGATTTAGGCAGTTTTACAGCAGAATCTTTTGCAAAAATGATCAATGATGAAATTTCAAGTTTAATTGAATAATATACAGTAAATAAAAAAAAATATTAACTAATTAAGGAGGAACACAGCTATAGCTACACCATTTTACAGCAGAAATAGAGGACAAAGGCCTTTAGAAAAAAAGACTGAAGATCAACACAAGATTAACAATAAAATCACATCACCTGTGGTTCGTGTTGTCGGTGAAAATATCGAGCCTGGTATTTACAATTTCAAAGACGCTATTAAAATAGCCTATGATCTTGAGCTTGATCTGGTAGAAATATCTCCTACAGCTAATCCTCCGGTATGTAAAGTAATTGATTACAAAAAATTTCTTTACGAACAAAAAAGGAAACAAAAAGAAATCAAAGCCAAATCGGCTAAGATAGTAGTAAAAGAAATAAGATTGGGTCCACAGACGGATGACCATGATTTTCTTTTTAAACTAAATCATGCAAAAAAGTTCCTGTTAGATGGTGCAAAAGTTAAAGTCGATGTTTTTTTCAAAGGTCGTACAATCATTTACAAGGAACAGGGAGAATCAATGTTGTTAAAATTCGCAGAAGCCTTATTTGAAGTTGGCAAACCAGAAATGATGCCAAAATTGGAAGGTAAAAGAATGATGATGATTATTGCTCCCAAAAAATAGTTTTTAAATTATCACTAATCTAAATATATCACAGCAATGCCAAAAATGAAAAGCAAATCCAGTGCTAAAAAAAGATTCACTCTTACAGGAACTGGGAAAATTAAAAGAAAGCATGCTTACAAAAGTCACATTCTGACTAAAAAATCTATCAAACGTAAACGTAATTTAACTTACAGTACTACAGTAGATACAGCAGATGAGAAAAGAGTAAGAGAAATGCTTTCAAAATAATTAAAAACAATCAGTATTAACCTTGTTTATAGCACAAAAGAGTCCTTAAAAAACAGGAACGCTTAAACAATAAAACAAAAAAAAATGCCAAGATCAGTAAATTCAGTAGCATCAAGAGCACGCAGAAAGAGACTTCTCGCAATGACGAAAGGTCAATTTGGTCGTAGAAAAAATGTATGGACAGTTGCCAAGAACTCTTTGGAAAAAGGCTTGCAATATGCATACAGAGACCGAAGAGTTAAAAAACGCAATTTCAGAAATCTATGGATTGCACGTATTAACGCAGGTGTAAGACCTTATGGATTATCCTATTCAGTATTTATGGGTGGAATTCACAAAAAAAATATCAGTTTAAACAGAAAAGTATTGGCCGATTTAGCCATGAATAATCCAGAAGCTTTCAAAGCAGTTGTGGATTTTGTTAAAAGCTAATCTTAGTTTAAACCCTATAAGCCAACATAATAAATATGCTGGTTTTACAAAAAAAATATTTTGAGTAATGATGCAAATTGAAAAAAAATATATTAATTTTGCATCCCCTAAAAAACAATAAAAAAATAGCAATCATGAGCAAGCCCGAATTAATGCAATATGTTGAAAGCCTTGTTGAAAAAAAAGAATTTCCAAAATTTAAAGCAGGCGACACTATTACAGTTTCATATAAAATCAAAGAAGGTAACAAAGAACGTATCCAGCTTTTCCAGGGAGTTGTACTCCAAAGAAGTGGATCAGGTTCTACTGAAACTTTTACCGTTAGAAAAATATCAGGAAGTACCGGCGTAGAAAGAATATTTCCTATTGCTTCACCTTTTATCGATAACATCGAAGTAAACAAACATGGTGTTGTAAGAAGAGCCCGTATTTTCTATTTAAGAGGCTTAAGAGGTAAAAAAGCCAGAATTAAAGAAAAAAGAATGTAATTCTTATTTTCATTATACAAAAACCCCTACATATTGTCGGGGTTTTTTTTTATGCAAAACTTCCTTATTTCAGAAAATATGCTTAGGTTTGCTAAAAATTCTCATAATAAAAACCTATCAATGAAAAAACTATTTATTATCCTGATTGCATCCATTATTTATTTCAATGTGAATGCACAAAATAATTCAGCCGGGATTTCTTCAGAAACACTTAGAGAAATTCAAAAATCATACAGAAACAATTCCAATGATAAAGCGGTAGGAAATGCAATTTCAGGTAACGAAATCAAAAAACTGGCATTGAACAGACAGAATGTTGCTGCTAATGACACCTACTTTTCAAACAGAATCAGTTCTAAAGGAATATCCGATCAAAAATCATCGGGTAGATGCTGGTTATTTACCGGCTTAAATGTTATCAGAGCAAAAGTTATCAGCAAATACAACTTATCACAGTTTCAGTTCTCCCAGAATTATTCTTTCTTTTGGGATCAACTGGAAAAGTCGAATTTGTTTTTGCAGGAAATTATAGAAACCAAAGACAAAGCATTGGATGACAAAAAAGTAGATTGGTTATTCAAAAATCCAATTGGTGATGGAGGACAATGGACAGGAGTGGTAAATATTACCCAGAAATATGGCCTGGTCCCTTCTGATGTTATGCCCGAAACCAAAAATGCAGAAAGTACTTCTGTGATGTCTTCACTGATTGGATATAAACTTCGCGAAAGTGGTTTACAATTAAGAGATATGGCAGCCAAAGGTCAAAAAATGGCTGATTTAACAGCTAAGAAAAAAGAAGTATTGACAGAAATTTACAAAATACTGATCTATTGCCTGGGAGAACCGCCATCTGAATTCAACTGGCGCTATAAATCAGCAGATGGAAAAATAAGTGAAGTAAAAAAATACACCCCCCTCTCCTTTTTCAAAGAATTTGTTGCTGTCAATTTAAACGATTATACAATGTTTATGAATGATCCGAGCCGTCCGTACTTTCAGCTTTATGAAATTGAAAATGACAGACATACTTACGATGGCAACAACTGGAAATACATCAATTTACCTGTTGAAGAAATAAAAAAAATTGCTATTGCTTCCATACTTGATACTGCTGCGCTATATTTTTCCTGTGATGTAGGCAAGCAACTGAACAGTGAAAAAGGCTTACTGGATGTGAATAATTATGATTACGGAAGTTTGTTTGGTGTAAAATTTAGCATGAATAAAACACAAAGAATACAAAGTTTTGAAAGCAGCTCATCTCATGGAATGACCCTGGTAGCAGTTGATTTAGCAAATGGAAAACCTGTAAAATGGTTATTGGAAAACAGCTGGGGCAGTAGTGCCGGATTTGAAGGTCATTTGATAATGACCGATCAATGGTTTGAAGAATATATGTTTCGTTTGGTTGCCAACAAAAAATACGTTACTGCTGATATCTTAAAAATTTCAGAACTGAAACCAATCGTATTACCTCCATGGGATCCAATGTTCTCTGAAGAGCTTTAACTGTATCATTGAGTATATTCCTTTTTACTTGCATTGAAAAGCAAAAAACTATTTCATTAAAATCTCCCCATCTGCTAGAGAAGGGGAGATTCAATTTATAAACTGAAGTAAAAAATTAGAACTTACTTTACTTAATTAACACTTTTTGCGAATAAGTATTTTTACCTGTAATAACTCTGACAATATAATAAGCAGTAGATTTATCAGCCATATTAACAACTATATTGCCATTGTTTGCATTTTCAATCGTTTTGATTAATTGACCAATGGTGTTGTAAACAGCAATTTGTAAAATATTTTCATTGCTGTTTATATAAATGTTATTGTCATTAGCGTAAATACTGGTATTCTGAATTACATTATCCGAAATTCCAAGAGGTGACAATGCAAATAACAATTGGAAACGATTTGGATTATCGCTGGTTGTTGAAGCAAAAGTATATGTTGCAGTTTGTTTCAAATCAATAATAATGTCTTTTGCTAAGTCTTTTAGGTAAACATAGGTAAGATTTGAAAAACTATTTAATTCGCTTGCGTTGATAGTATAATTTCCATCAATAGCAGCTTTAAACCCAACAGCTATAACAGAATTTGCTGTAATAGAAGTAAGATAATTGATACTCCATTTCTTATTCAATTTTGATGAGTACAAACTTGGAGCAGTTGCTTCTAAACTAAACATTTTTTCAGCACCTTCTAAGTCGTTAGTATTACCAAATTTAACAACAATTTCATCGCTATAATTATTGACAGTTCCTTTTACAGCTAAGCGAATTATATCAGACGAAGTAGCTTTAAGATATGGTTGAGAAGAATGTACCCTTACACTATCATTCATAATAAGCGTTCCAGTAGTTGCTGCTTTTACCCAAAATCCTTGCCCAATGGCAATATTATTGCTGACACCATTGGTGCCAATACCACCACTATTGTTTGAGTTATAAGCACCGTAGTTGCCTTTTAAGGAATTCCAAATCCACATAGCTGTTTTACCGTTGATGGATGTGCCATTTGTATCAACTAAGCTGCTTTTTGTCCAACCATTAGTTGCATCCCAATCGATAGCTGATGGATAAGGATTAGCAACAAAGTTCCATCCACTATCAGCTATAGCTGTTGTAACAGTAAGAGGAATACTGATAATGCCTTGATTTAGGTTTCCAATAAAGTTTTTGGTTGTTGTACCCGGATATGAAACAGCATAACCTTTAGCAGGAATAAAATTAGTACCGCCATTGGCAGCTGCAAAATTGGCAACATCCGCATATTCTATCCAATTTCCATTAGGCTCGTTCCAAACATAGAAACCATCAGGCTCATTAAAAACAGGACTTATAGCTTGTGTTGCTACAGGTGAAGCCAGCATGTGAAACTCATCGGCTGTACTGTGAGGAATATAACGTTCAACAGTAGCATTCACAGCAGCAGTTGAATGCAATAATGAAGCTGTTCCTGTGGAATCCGATTTAATAACCAAGCCTGTTGTACCTGCATTATTTGTTAATGTTCCGTTTACAGTTAATGCTTTTGCTGCAGCTATTGTTAACACAGCAGCTGAATTTATAGTTAAATCATTACAAACAGCAGCTGATGCAGTATTCAAATCTACAATCGGCGAATAGGTAGTGCCTGAAGGAATTACAATATTATCGCTCGATGTGGGTACAGTTCCTGTATTCCAGTTTGCACCTTGCGACCAGGCATTGGAAGTATTACCAATCCATGTAAAAAGAATAGCACAATTGGTGCTATAACTTGCTCCTGTATCTATTTGTGTCCAGTTGGCTGTTGAATAAGCGGCATTATCCACTTGAATACAAGTTAAATTTGGATTATTTGTTGCACTGAAATCAGCCATAATTGTATTATTTCCATTTTTTACATTTAAACTTGTCAATAAATTATTCATACAATACAAATACTGTATAGCTGTATTTGTAGAAAAATCTAAATTCGTCAATTGATTACTGTAGCAATCAATTTCATATAGAGAAGTAAGACCAGAAACATTTAGACTGGTTAACAGATTTGCATTACAGTAAATATAAGTAAGAGAAGTAAGACCAATCCCGGAAAAATTCAAACTTGAAAATTGATTAAAAGAACAATCAATGTAAGCAAGAGAAGTAAGACTGGTAAGATTAATAGATGTTAATTGGTTATTGTCACAGTTAATGTCAATCAGATTATTAAGACCCAAAACATTTAAACTTGACAACGAATTGTATTGGCAATCCAAATATTGAAGAGCTGTATTTGTTGAAACATTTAAAGTTGAAAGTTGGTTGTTTTGGCAGTATAGTGATGTAAGTGCAGTTAGTCCTGAAACATTCAAACTTGTTAATGAATTGTCTTTACAATCGAGTGTTTGGAGAGCTGTATTTGATGAAACATTCAAACCCGCTAATTGATTGAAGGAACAATCAATATAAGTAAGAGATGTTAGTCCGGTAACATTTAAACTTGTTAATGAACTTGAGTTACAATCAATATATTCAAGAGCTGTATTTGATGAAAGATCTAAGGTAGTTAATGAATTATTGGTACAATATAAACGTTGGAGGGCTGTATTTGATGAAAGATTTAAAGTTGTAAAAGTATTTCCTCCACAATATAATTCAGTAGCATTTGTAAATGCTTCAATACCGGTCATGTCAGCAACATTTTCACCATCAATGTTAGCATGAATTACACCTGTAAAAGCAGAAGCTTCTGAACATTGAATTTCGCCATCGTTGTTGGTATCCAATCCACTTATTGCCAATAGTTGTGATTTAAAGTTGGTATCTGGGATGTTTACAATACACACTACTTGAACAGCAATAACAGTTCGCGAAGAACTTGCCCCGCAATTAGTGCTATCCTGCACATAATAAGTAGTATTGGCATTTAATATTGGAGTAGTATAATTAGCTCCACCTCCCAACCAGACACCACCGGTGGATGTGCTATACCAGCCAAGTGTGCCTGTGCCGCTTGCAGAAAGGACAGTAGAATGTCCACTATTAATTGTTTGATTTGCAAGAGGCGTAGTATTTGTTGGTGTATTAGGTATTGTATTTACTATAAATGCTCCCGATATAGCAGTGGTTTGTGTTGTTCCGCAATCTCCGCTTACTTCACAATAATAATAGAGTGTACCTACTGTTGTTGCTAATGGAGTATAAGAACTGGAATTTGTTCCTGTTGTTGTTCCTCCTGTAGTAGTTGCTGTGGTATTGCTATACCATTGATACATTAAATTAGTACCTGCTGCTGTTACTGTAATCGGAGTAAATGTTCCGTTTAAGCATTGCGTTTGGCTTGATGTGGATTGGCTGATTATAGCTGGGCTTACACAAGCACAATTGGTGCTATAGCTGGCTCCTGCATCTATTTGTGTCCAGTTGGCTGTTGAATAAGCGGCATTATCCACCTGAATACAACTTAAGTTAGGATTATTGGTTGCTTTGAAATCAGACATAATAGTATTATTTCCATTTTTTACATTTAGACTTGTCAATAAATTATCATTACAATATAAATATTGAATAGCTGTATTCGAAGAAAAATCTAAATTCGTCAATTGATTGTTGTAGCAATCAATTTCATTGAGAGAAGTAAGACCAGAAACATTTATACTGGTTAACAGATTTGCGTTACAGTAAATCTCAGTTAGAGAAGTAAGACCAATCCCGGAAAAATTCAAACTTGAAAATTGATTATTCGAGCAATCAATGTAAGCAAGAGAAGTAAAACCGTTAAGATTTATAGATGTTAGTTGGTTGTAATAAACGACAATCTTATTAAGTGAAGTTAGTCCAGTAAGATTTAAAGTTGAAAGTTGGTTATGTCCAACGTTAATCTCAATCAGATTATTCAGACCTGAAACATTCAAACTTGTTAATGAATTGTTGTAACAATTGAGTGTTTGGAGAGCTGTATTGGTTGAAACATCTAAAGTTGAAAGTTGGTTGAATTGGCAATCAAGTGATGTAAGAGCAGTAAGCCCTGAAACATTCTGGCTTGTTAGTAAATTGTCGGCACAATTGAGTGTTTGGAGAGCTGTATTGGTTGAAACATTTAAAGTTGAAAGTTGGTTGTATTGGCAGTTAAGTGATGTAAGTGCAGTAAGTCCGGAAATATTCAGGCTTGTTAGTAAATTGTCGGCACAATTAACATTCGTAAGTGAAGTAAGACCAATACCGGAAAAATTTAAACTTGAAAAGTGATTACTATAACAATCAATATATGTAAGAGCAGTAAGCCCGGAAATATTTAAGCTCGTTATTGAACCTTCGTTACAGTCCAAATATTGAAGAGCTGTATTTGATGAAAGGTCTAATGAAGTAAAAAGATTCCCGCCACAGTATAATTGGGTTAGATTTGTAAATGCTTCAATTCCTGTTATATCAGAAATATATTTAACAGCTACATCTATGGTGCCGGTATATGCAGTAGCTTCTGAGCATTGGATTTCGCCATCGCTATTTGTATTGATAGTTGCATCAGCCAACAATGCAGCTTTAAAGTTTGCATCAGGTATGTTTACAATACATGGCGGTGTGCAGTTAGTACTAAAGCTTGCTCCTGCATCTATTTGTGTCCAGTTGGCAGTTGAATATGCTGCATTATCAACCTGTATGCAGCTTAAGCCGGGATTGTTTGTTGCATCAAAGTCCGAGTACGGAAAGTTGGTATTGTTGCCATTTTTCACATTTAAGCTTGTTAATAAATTGTCGTTACAATACAATCCTCTAAGCGAAGTATTTGAAGAAAAATCTAAAGTTGTTAGTTGATTGTCATAACAGGTTACATAATATAAAGAAGTCAGGCCTGTAACATCTAAACTGGTTAATAAATTTTGATCACACTCTAAAACACCAATCGATGCATTAGCTAAAACATTTAAATTTGTCAATTGATTGTTGAAACAATATAAATCAACAAGCAGGATAAGACCTGAAACATTTAAACTAGTTAAGGCGTTTGAACTACATTCTAATTTTGTAAGTGCTGTATTGGATAACAAATTGAGGTTTGCCAGTTGGTTTGCATTACATGCTAATTCATTAAGAGAAGTAAGACCTGAAACATTTAAACTAGTTAAACTATTGTAACCGCATTGCAGATTAGTCAGATGTGTATTGGATGAAACATCCAGACTTGTCAGCTGGTTAAAGGTACAATCAATATAAGTAAGGAGCGAATTGGATGAAAGATTTAAAGCATTCAAACTATTGTTGCTACAAATCAAATTAGTAATATTGGTAAAATATTCAATACCTGATAGATCTGCAATCCCTTTAGCATCTACATTTATTGTTCCAGTGTAAGCTGTTGCTTCAGAGCATTGGATTTCACCATCGTTATTTGTATTGATAGTTGAATCAGCCAATAATGATGCTTTAAAGTTTGTATCAGGGATATTTACAATACATACTACTTCTACAGCAATAGCAGTTCTTGTTGCACTTACTCCACAAATAGTACTATCCTGCACATAATAAGTAGTATTGGCAGTTAATACAGGAGTTGTTAAATTTGCTCCGTCTCCCAACCAGACACCTCCGGTGGATGCGCTATACCAGCCAAGTGTGCCTGTGCCGCTTGCAGAAAGGACAGTAGAATGTCCACTATTAATTGTTTGATTTGCAAGAGGCGTTGTATTGGATGGAGTATCAGGTATTGTATTTACAATAAATGCTCCCGAAACTGCTGTGGTTTGTGTTGTTCCGCAATCTCCATTTACTTCACAATAATAATAGAGTGTTCCTTCTGTTGTTGCTAATGGAGTATAAGAATTAGAATTTGTTCCTGTTGTTGTTCCTCCTGTAGTAGTTGCAGTAGCATTGCTATACCATTGATAAATTAAATTAGTTCCCGTTGCAGTTACAGTAATCGGAGTAAATGTTCCGTTTAAGCATTGCGTTTGAGTTGCTGTTGACTGACTGCTTATAGCCGGGTTGGTACAAGGGGGTGTGCAATTAGTACTATAACTTGCTCCTGCATCTTTATGTGTCCAGTTGGCAGTTGACCAAGCTACATTGTCAACCTGAATACATGTTAAATTTGCGTTGCTTGTAGCATTAAAATCATCAAAGTAGGTATTGTTACCATTTTGCACATTCAAACTTGTCAACAAATTGTGGTCACAATATATGGATTTAAGAGATGCGTTGGCAGAAACATTTAGCGTTGTAATAGAATTAACACCACATGATAAATTTTTAAGCTCTGTATTCGATGAAAGATCGAGACTTGTTAATTGATTAAACGAACAGGATAAACCAGTAAGTGATGTGAGGCTGTTAACATTTAAGCTTGTCAAATTATTACCATAACAACTTAAACCAATAAGTGCTGTATTAGAAGATATATTCAGACTTGTAAGTTGATTATCACCACAGTTTAATTCTGTAATATTCGTGAAAGATGCTATGCCTGTAAGATCAGAAATGCTTTTGCCTGACACATCAATATAACCTGTCCAGGCAGTGGCTTCAGAGCATTCAATATTGCCATTGTTATTGGCATCGAGTCCGGATATGGCTAGCAATGCTGCTTTAAAGTTGGTATCCGGAATGTTTACAATGCAAGCCATGCTAAATTCGTAATCAAGATACTGGTATCTGGCACGCGTAGCATCGTTGATTTTAGCACAAACGTAATATTTTGTACCTGATGTTAAACCTGAAACTGTCCATGCTAAAGTAGATTGAAAAATTGAAGAAGCTGTTGAAGAGAAATTTTGTGTGCCAATAGTTGCTGAATTATTATTATTGTATGGATTACGGTCAATATCGAGATAGAAATTTACTGCACTCGCGTTTGTATAACTTCTGTAAGTAAAATTGAATTGCAATGCATCATTGTTGTATATAGTTTGCGTACCTGACGAAAGTTCGACAGCGTTTTTAACAGCAACTGATGTTATTACATTGGGCCAAACAGCATTTGTCCAGGTTAATGTTGTTCTTGCCCCCGTACCTCCTAAGGTTGAATTGTTATTGTAACCTGCAATAATTGCATTTCCGCTGTTAGGAATGTCGGTACTTTTTCTGTTTCCGGCAATATCTCTACTGTAAACAAAGCCTGTATTTTGACCTGCATTTTCATAGGTGTTAAACCAGGTTCTTTCGGTAGTTGTCATCGTTGCCTGACCATTTGATACAGGGGTTGCCAAATCAATAGTTCCATGGTAAGCAAGAATGATATTCAAATGGTCGGAAAAATTGTAATTAGAACCAAGAATATTGTAAGTATAACCTGTCTGGTTGTGATAACCACCGGGTAAACTTGTCCAAAGGCGATTATATGCACCTGTTAATGATAGTCCGGTAGGATAAGCAATATTTTGATAGTAATTGTCGGCAAATAAGATGTTCTGATAAATTTGAATCGGAGTATCTATAGTTGAACCCGGTCCTATTGGAACAGCAGCACCTTGCGGATCGGTAGCAGTAAGTGGATGTGGGTCAAGAGAAGTGACTTGCTCCACTTCTATGCCTTGTAGTCCAAGTAAACGAGCAATTTCATACGCCATTCCACCACCGCGGCTATGACCCATTAAATGAATGGGTAACTCTGATAAAGCAGGTTGAGCGTTTTGACTTTGATAGATTTTTGGAGCTATAGCGGCTGCTACTTCTTGTGCTGTAATTCCTGTTGTTAAATGGTTTGAAACTGCAGTCCAGTTTACCAATACTACAATTTCGCCCGATGTAGCAGTAGCCAGATTATAATTCCAATTGCTGCATGTAGCAGTAAGGTTACCTTTTGTGCCGGTAACAGTAATGGTCCCGATTTGTCCTACACCTCCCGAGCGGGCAATAATAGCATTTGCCATTGGCTGCATCCATGCTGGTTGAGAACCATCAGGATTCCATCCATGTATGATAAGTGTAACTCCGGCACCTTGTTTGGCTAAAGTCTGTGAAGAACTTGTTATAAATGCTCCCGATACTGCAGTGGTTTGTGTTGTTCCACATGTACCTGTTACTACACAATAATAATAGAGTGTTCCAACTGTTGTTGCCTGAGGTGTATAGGAGTTTGTGTTTGCTCCATTACCTGTACCTAGTGAAGTTCCGCCTGTATTACTTGCTGTAACATTGCTGTACCATTGATATATTAAATTAGTACCTGTAGCAGTTACAGTAATTGGAGTAAATGTTCCATTCAAGCTTTGAGTTTGGGTTGCTGTTGACTGACTGTTTATAGCTGTTGCTGGATTTACAACTATTGCCCCTGAAATGTTGCTCGTTGGTGTTCCACAACTGCCTGTTACAACACAATAATAATAGAGTGTTCCAACTGTAGTAGCTTGAGGTGTATAAGAGTTTGTGCTTGCTCCATTAGCTGAACCAAGTGAAGTTCCACCTGTAGTACTTGCACTAGCATTTTTGTACCATTGATAAGTTATATTAAGACCTGTTGCTGTTACATTAATTGCATTAAATGTTCCATTTAAGCATTGAGTTGCGGCTGGTGTTGACTGACTGCTTATTTCAGTTACAGGATTCACGATAAATGCTCCTGATATTGCACTGGTTTGTAATGTTCCACAATCTCCGCTTACTTCACAATAATAATAAAGTGTTCCAACAGTAGTTGCTAATGGGGTATAGGAATTTGAATTGGTTCCTATTGTTGTTCCACCTGAAGTACTTGCTGTAGCATTGCTATACCATTGATACATTAAATTAGTACCTGTTGCAGTTAAAGTAATTGGAGTAAATGTTCCATTTACGCATTGTGTTTGGGTTGCTGTTGACTGGCTGCTTATAGCAGGATTGATACAAGAACAATCAGTACTATAACTTGCTCCCGCATCTTTACCTGTCCAGTTGGTTGTTGACCAAGCGGCATTGTCCACCTGAATACAGATTAATCCTGGATTGTTTGTCGCAGAAAAATAAGCACCTGAAATGTTGGTGTTGTGTCCATTTTTAACATTCAAACCCGTTAATGAATTATAACCGCAATCCAATCTGGTAATGCCTGTATTGGATGAAAAATCCAGATTCGTCAGTTGGTTCACACCACAATTAATCATAGAGAGTGTAGTAAGCCCGCTTACATTTATACTTGACAAAAGATTATTGTTGCAATACAAACCAATAAGTGCCGAATTGGATGAAACATCCAAACTTGTGAGTTGATTGTATCTACAAACCAAATAATTTAAAGAAGTGTTGCCGCTTACATTTAAACTTGTTAATGAATTATTCGCACATGAAAAGTTTATTAGAGCCGTATTGCTTGTTATGTTTAAAGCTGTAAGTTGATTATTGCTGCAATCCAAATCAGTTAGCAAGCTTAGCGCCGAAATATTTAAGCTTGTGAGGTTGTTATTGGAACAAAACAATTTAGTAATATGAGTAAAAGCTTCTATACCTGTCATATCGGCAATTGCTTTAGCATTTACATCTATGTCGCCGGTAAAAGCAGTAGCTTCGGTACATTGAATTTTGCCATCGCTATTGGCATCAAGTCCGGGTATTGCTAATAGTGCAGTCTTAAAGTTTGTATCAGGAATATTTACCTGACATTGTTCTCTTACAATGATATACTGTCCTAAATACTTAACGCTGTTGGGGTCATTTTCTGACGGATTCACTATATTATTCAGTCCATTAAATGTAACCTGATGATTAGTTGCACTCACCGATGAGGCAGAAGCCAGGTATGTCCAGTTATCATCTGTAGCGTTAGTTCGTGTGTATAGATCAATCTTACCGGGCTGAAGTTCATCTGAAGCAGTTAAATCTTCATTTATCGTGAAAGTCAGGTTTGCTGTATAATCACCCAGTCCATATTTATGAACTGTCCAATATTGCCTGTCAAAAACGGTATCAACGTTTGCAGGGTTAACATTTGGAAAACTGTCTATTCTTGTAACAACAATGATATCACTGCCGCTTTTGGTAGTGAAGTTTATTGCAAGACTGGTATTGGTAAAAGTTGTTGTTCCGGAAGTGCTTACTACTTGTGTATTGCTGTATCCGCTACCAAACGGAATGGTAGATTTTATATATTGATTGAAAGCAGAAGCAAACCAGGTTCCATTGTTTACGCCTTTTTTATCGTAAACAGTTGGGGGTTGCCCTTCGTCGAACTGCCAGTACGAAACCAGTCCTGTTTCGCTTCCCGTTAGCGGCAAGTGCATGTTCTCCCGTACCTGGGAATAGCTCATCGCCGTATTCCATAAGCGGACTTCTTCAATATATCCTCTGAAACAATTGCTGCTCCCGCCATTATCATAATTTGAAAGATACAAAGGCTGGGTGTTTGCGGTTACACTTGTAGGGGTTCCCGTAAGTGCAACTTCTTCTCCATTCAGGTACAAATGCCTTGTTCCGTTGTTGTTTACGGCAGCTACATGGCACCATTGATTTTGCGTGAGTATATTATCAGCCGTTGCCATGCCATCGAAAATCAGTCCGCGATGGTTTCCGCTTCCGTTCGACAGCAGGGTGTAGCCGTTGGCATTATATCCTTTTGATACGATAATCCGGTTGGTGCTTACTGCCACACCGGGTTTTATCCACACTTCAATAGTGTAATTATTGGTTAACTGAAGCGAGCTGTTGTTGGGTACGCTGATATAGTTTGCCTGGTCACCATTGTTGATGCAGGTTGAGGCTTGGGTTACATTGGTGGTTGTAAAACTAACCTGTTCGCCGTAAACGGTGTCGCGTTCGTTGATTGCAAAAGCACGCACATAATAGGTTGTGCCGTGGTGCAGCCCACTCATGTTTGCCGTAAATGCTCCAAAATTAGATGTAGCACCAAGGTTTACTTTGCTATCGGCTGTTGTTGGTGTACCGGTGGTATTATAGCAAACACCGTAAGAGGTGATATTAAATGTTCCCCTTCTTTCAATAGTGCCATTTGCCGTGGCCGTAAAGGTTTTGATATTGGTAACCGCCTGCGTGCTTAGTTCGGGTGTGTAATAAAAACAAGGATAACCATTGTTTGCATTGGCAGAAATATACCACCTGTTGGTGAAATCCCAGCCGGTGTAAGTTGATTGGGTCTTCATTTGTGCCGTGGTTCTTCCATGTACATGGGTTGTATCGGTGTATTTTCCTCCTGTTGTTTGCCCTGAAGTTTCCATATCCCAATACGATGAATCTATTGTACCAGATTGAGTATTAAAATAACCAACAAAACCTCCTCCCGAATTACTTATTAAATAATTGTCTGTTATAACTAAACCTGTGGAATAGCATTGCGTAATGTGACCTGATTGCAATCCGGCAAAGCCGCCTAAATTCTGGTAATAACTTGGTCCGCTACTTACTTTTGCTGATGAATAGCAATACTTAATTAAGACATTAGAACCATTAGTATAATTGTAATTATTAACCTCACCAACAAGCCCTCCATATCTAGAATTATTATTACTTAAACCAGTCACGCTTCCACTACTACTGCAATAACTTATTGTCGTTGTCGTATTGCTTTCTGCCTCTGCCACACCAACAAGGCCTCCAACATATCCTCTGCTAAGTATTGATACATTGGTTACGCTAAGGCTATCAATAGTTGCGTTTATTATGTAACCGAAAAAGCCCTGAACTGAAGGCCTAGTCGTACCATCAATATAAATACTGTCAACAGTATGGCCTTTGCCCTTGTATGTGCCACTGAATTTATAATACGTACCATTAGAGGTTTGATAACCAATAGGACTAAAACCGGTTCCACCATTCCAGTTTCTGCATGGGGCGGCATTAATATCAGCCGTTTGTATGAAGTTACTGGTCCAAGAAGCCTTATTTTCCGGTGCTTGTAGCCAGCATAAATTATCAAGGGAGGCTATCCTGTAAGGGTCGGCAAGGGTTCCGCTTCCCGCAGGTGCAGCCACAGCAGTTGATATAAAAGCCCCTGATACTGCACTGGTTTGAGATGTTGCGCAACCGCTTACCACGCAATAATAATACAAGGTTCCTGCTGCTTTGCCTGGTGGTGTATAACTGGATGTTTGCGCTCCATCGTCTGAGCCAAGCGAAGTCCCCCCGCTATTGCTCGCAGCGGTATTGCTGTACCATTGGTACGTTACATTAGTGCCTGTTGCTGTTACCGTAATTGGATAAAATGAACAGTTTTCGGGTTGTGTTTGCGTAGCGGTGGATTGGCTGGTGATGGTGGGAGGAGTACAAGAAGTAGTAACTGTTGTATAAGTATAATAATTGGCACCTGTACCTGTAAGGCTCGTTTTATCGGCTCTTACACGGTAATAATAAGTAATGCCGCTTGTTAATCCTGTTACAGCTTTTGATAAATTGTTGCCACAATCTACATTATTATAACCTGAAACCATAGCAGTAAAAGTAGTATTGGTTGATACATCTAATTTGTAGCTTGTAACTGTTCCAATAGCAGGTGCTGTCCAGTTGGCGGTAAAGCCTGTAAAAGTGATGCTTGTAGCTGCTGCGGGTGCAGGCACTACCATAGCATAACTTTCGACCCAGCAGGTGGCTGCGTCCATATTTGTGAGGGTTCCGTTGCTGGATGCTACTACATCAGTAAGTGTTGTGCCCGAGCCATTATTAAATTGCCAGTAATTAACCAGTCCGGTTTCAGTGCCTGTTAGCGTATTACACATATCGCTCCGTATTTGTGCTTCGGTTCTTGCCACATTAAATAGTCGCACTTCATCAATCTTACCATCGAAAACCCTTGTGGGGAATCCAGGGCTGTTTCCAATAAACAGAGATAAAGCTGATACGCTTATAGCGCCTGAATAAGATTGTTGCCCTGCGAGTACGCCATTTACATAAATAGACAGGCTTGCTCCATCATAAACACCTGCCACATAATTCCATCGTCCGGTTGACATTACAGCACCGGAAAGGACTTCATGCCATCCACCCGCTGAACCTATAACAAAGCTTAACATGCCATTGTTGCCACAACGAAGGTCGAATCCTGAAGAGCTTGTATTATCTTTACCTACTATAGTTCCTCCCCAGGAATTGGCATTCCATGTATCGGCATTTATCCATGCCTCTATAGTAATAGCCCCGGTGATATTGAGGCTGGAGGCATTTCCACAATCTACATAATCATTTGTTCCGTCGAAATTAAGGGTTGTACCAACCGTATTAGGAGGAGAGCTGAAACAAACCATATATTGCCCGTCGAAACTTGTTATTCCATTAAATGTAGCTGTATTATTTACAGCATCTGCACTGGCAGCCGTTGCAACAAGCGACCATGTTCCATCTCCATTACCGCTCCTTTTATAAAGCTGTATAAGCGAGGGGTGTGCTGCTTGTCCGCTTGTAATATCCTCGTTAACTGTGAAAGTAGCGTTTGTAGTAAAAGTGCCAGTTCCAAATCGGTTTATTACCCAATATTGCGAATTGAAAGCGGTAGTAACCCCGGTAGGGCTTACATTTGCTAAGGTATCAATGCGGCTTGCTACGATGGTGTCGGTACCGCTTTTGGCAGTAAAATTCATAACTAAACCAGTTCCGGTTAAGGTTTTTGTTCCGTTAGCGTTTACAATCTGGGTGTTTACAGCCCCTGCTGCAAAAGGGATGGTGGAAGCAACCCAGGTGGGAGTATTCTGTAGTGTGCCGGTGGCTGTTCCTTTCATATCGCTTAATGTGGTGCCGCTTCCATTGTTAAACTGCCAGTAATTTTTAAGATTTGCATTGGCAATGGGTGCGGTGCGGTACATATCTTCGCGTATATCGGTAATAGTACGAGCAGAATTCCATACACTCACTTCATCCATCTTTCCGTTGAATGCTTCTGAACCGGTGGCGCTAAATGAAAAACTTCCCGAAGGTGGGTATAATCCACCGGCAGGGGATGCACTCTTTAATAGATTGCCGTTCAGATAGAGTTTCATAGTAGTTCCGTCGTAAGTGCCCGCAACATGCATCCAGGTTCCGGTGGTCAGCACATTTTCAGCCTGCAAAGCATAAAGTGATCCATTTGTTTTTTTAATATAGAAATGTAGTTTGTTTACACCCCCACTTCCGTCGTAGCGCAATACTGCCACTTCTGGGTTAATGGTTACATATCGCTGAACGACACTCGCAGGCAGGGTATTGTGATACACCCATGCTTCGATGGTGATTGCCGTAAGGCTGGTACTTATTCCCGTTGCACCGGAAACAGCCTGATTTACGCCATTAAAGCTGAGTGCTTTTTGAGGCGACTGCGTTTGTGCCTGCAATTGAATGCCAATGGCAAAAACCATAAGCAACAGAATACTTTTAAGTAATTTTGATTTCATTTTGCTAAAGTTTTAATTTATAAAATTTGTTATTATTGTTTTAATCTATTTCTTGTTTTCTTATTTTATTCTCAAATTCTTTTTTACTTGCATTTTTATGGATTACATCCACTGTTGTGTTATAATTCGGAGGGATTTCCTCTGTATAATTTATCATAAATAAAAACCTTACCGACGGCCAAAGTCTGAGGGCTTCGGTAATGATATTGACACACTTTTCTTTGCTAATCGAAAAATCAATTAATATCAGTTGAATCTGATAGTTACCTGGATTTTCCAGCTTATAAAAGTTATCTGAATCAAAAACAACTTCGATATCTTGTATCTGATTTAGTACAGTTTTCAAACTTTCGCGAAATGTTTTATTTTGTTCGATAATTACAATATTCATCAGTTTTAATGTTGTATATAATTTTATAAATTTATTTGACGCTGTTTTTCGGGCAAATACAATTTATTACTGCTTTTGTACCATAAAACTTACTCTGTTTTTTTAAAAGTTTTGGCAATGATTTCAATACGTTCTAAAGTCAAGCTACCATAGGCTTCGTAGTCTTGAGCATCTTCTAATGTCATATTTATTGTACCGTTACTTAACTGTACAGTGAAATTAAAACATTCATTTATTGAGTGTTCCTGGTATGATCCAATTTCAGAATTAATGAATTGTGTTAGAAAAACAATCCCTAATACACCATAAATATTTGAGTAGGTTTTTTTCATTTAATTGTTGAAAATAATTCTGATGTAAAGATAAAGACTCACATGCATAATCAGATAAGGGTAAACCTGTATTTTGACTAAAGGAATACCCGTATTTTATCTAAGGGTATACCCTTAGAAATGAAAGACCAAAATGATACTTCGGTGAGGTATACGAGCTAAGCATCTTGTCCTGTCAAGTTTTTCATCCTGACAGGTTTAATAAGCTTGGTTGTAGTTTAGATTAGCGTTTTAAAAAGAATTGTTTGATTAGAAATAAAAGCTGGAGTATTTAAATTAGAAAAAGATTTTTTTATTTATGCATTTTGCTTATATTTTTTTCTCAAACTTTTTTCTCTTAAGAAAACGCTATGAATTAAACTGATAATCAATAATATAAAAACATAGAAAATAACAATAAATAAATTCAATTAATTTATTCAGGAATAGATTTTCTTAACCTGATTGAGAGTGTCAACTGTTATAAACTTGATAAAAAATGCAAAAAATCAAGACTGACCTCACCTAAATCCTTTACAAAGGCGAGGACTTAAGCAACAAGCAATAAATGAAACAACAAATTTGAATTTAATACGCTATAATAAATGAAGCAAATGCAACAAGCCTTCAATCTGGCAAAAGCCTCTCCTTTGGAGAGGTTTGGAGAGGTTTGGAGAGGTTCTTTTTCTTTATTGCTTACTTAAGGCCACCGCTGTTTTAAAGGTTTGTTTTGTTTCGTAAATTCTTTGAGGTCGCTTCCTCCGAAGATTGTTTTTTTCAATTCACGGTTTATAACAATCGTTTTTATTTGTAAGATAATTAACAGAATGTTTCTGAGAAACCTATTGCCGGGCAAGCAAAGGATGTGCATCAGGAAATTTTGCTTAAAAAATCAGACGTATTGAATGAGCAATGGCTTGTGCAGCGCTCCCGAAGACACAACGGATAATAATTATTATGAAAATGAAAGTTTATTTTGTGACGGCTGAGGGCGCGGTAGGTATTCAATACAGATTGATTTTTAGCAAAATTACCGTAAGTACTGATTTTTTTGTTTCTTTTTTCATCAGGAAAAAAGAAAGATAAATAAAAAATATCTTAATTTATTAAACCTTTTGAGAGATTTAAATACCATCGCTATTATAAACTATAGCCATAAGCTTTAAGATTCATACTTGATGAAAGAAAATACATGGCAGGATGAATATCGCAGGGAATTCTAAATAAAAGAATGGGAATTATTCTACTGAAAAGTAGTTGTTTTTAATAGCCCACACAATTAACTCGCAAATATTCCTTACATCCGTTTTGTGAAAAATATTACTACGGTGAACTTCAACTGTTTTTACACTTATAAATAGTTTGTCTGAAATCTCCTGGGTTGTAAGTCCTTTACATACCAGATGAAGAACATCCAATTCGCGATGCGTAAATTGATTGAGAGCAGATGCAAAATTAACCGACTGAAAAGCCAGTTTTTGCATGATTTCCTGACTGAAATAATTACCACCCGAATACACTGCATTAATTGCTTGCTGAAGTTCAAACTTATTTGATTTTTTAAGAATAAATCCTTTTATACCGGCATCAATCATTTGTGTATAATGGGTAGTATCTGAAAACATAGTAAGTGCAATAACCTTAAGGTCTGCATTCAATTGCAGGGCTTTTTGTGTGGTTTCAACCCCATCGATAACGGGCATATTGATATCCATTAATACCACATCGGGAAGCGAATTTTGCAGAAAATCCAGGAATAAAAATCCACTGGAAGTATCAAAAACAACTTCAAAATTTTCAATTTGCCCTAATACGAGTTTAATGCCTTCCCTAAAAAGGTCGTGGTCATCAATTATAGCGATCTTAATTTGTTTCATAACGATCAATTTTATGATAAGGTATTTTAAATATCGCTTTCATTCCTTTATTAGCATGGCTTTCAAAAATAACATTGCCTTTAAAAAAGCTAATCCTATTCTCAATATTTATTAAACCTATTCCGGTTTTTTCATTTATTTTTTCTTTCACCGAAAATCCAATACCATTGTCTTCGTATATAAGATTGAGCATATCTTCCGATACAAAAATTTTTATATTGATAAGTGATGCTTTTGCATGTTTAATGGTATTGTTGATAAGTTCTGAAATTGAGCGATAAATTGTCAGTTCTGTCTTCATATCGAAGCGCTCTAGTTTTTCAAAAGAAATGTCAAATTTTATATTTTTACTGATACTGATATCACTTATAAAATTTTCCAATGCTGTTATCAGCCCGTAATTTTCAAGAATATGCGGGCTTATATTATGCGAAATTCGCGAAGTATCGGTTATTGCATTTTCAATTATATTTTTAAGCTTTGTTTCAATATCATTTTTTCCGGCAATATCATTAGCATCAATATAAGCCTGAAAATAGAGTTTTGAAGCTGATAGCAAAGGACCCAATCCATCATGTAAATCGGATGCTATTCGCCTTCGCTCTTTTTCTTCGGTTTCTATTACAGCTTCAATAAGTTTTTGTTTAACAAATGCTTTTCTCTTTAACTTAAAATAAAAAAAGCTTAAAACAAATGCAAT
Organism: uncultured Bacteroidales bacterium; assembly: GCA_903899825.1. Lineage (GTDB taxonomy): Bacteria > Bacteroidota > Bacteroidia > Bacteroidales > JACABE01 > JACABE01. Next base: position 31,816 of record CAIUKU010000247.1, read on the forward strand.
GCTAAGGGAAATAAGGATAATGATAAGAAATGTAAGCTGTTTTTTATTAAATTCATTTTTTTGCCTTTCCTCTTTTATTTTTTGTTCCTTAGCAAAAAGATCATATTTAGCTGATTGTTCGTTAATCTGGCTGCTTATCCTATCCTTGTAAAAATCATCGAGAAGCGTACGGCTTATCTCTAAGAAAGAATAAGCTTTTTTATAATCTCCGGTTAGTTTATATATGATTGCGAACTGAAAGTATAAGCGCATAAAAAGGTTTCTGTTTTCCTCAATCTCACAAAGACTTGTGGCATCAACAACAGCCTGAAGTGCCAGTTTATAATCCTTTAAACCGATGTAAATATTGCTTTGGTTAATTAATGCATTCATCGCACTGTATTTCATTCCGGCATTTTCGAAATTCTTTACGGCTTTTAAAGATAATTCCAGGGCTTTATCATACTTTTTCGCTAAGGTTAACCGATAACAAAGTTCGTTTTGAGACAATGCCAGGTTTGCTTTGCTGCCAATTTTTTCGGATAATGCAATGCACAGCTCCGAATATTTTACAACTGAATCATTAATGTTAAATTTGTCAATTCCCCATTCGTCATAAATGGCAGCCAGGCGGTTGTAGGCATAAGCCCTGTTAATATCCGAAACAGGTCTTTTGCTATTTAATATTTCATTCAGTATTGCAATTCCTTTGTCGTACTCCTGCTTTTGCCTGTAGGCTTCACATAGATTAATATTGCAATAGACTGCTTTCTCTGTGTCTGCCTTTAAAGTATCAAGGGTTTCCATTAGTAAAGGAATTGCTTTGTCGGGCATTGATTTTTCAAGGTATTTCCTGGCAGAATATATCAGGGCATCAGTTTGGCCAAGAGAATCGGGGGCTGCAAACATTCTTTTTTCAAGTGCTTTTACTGCAACAGTATCGGCATAAATAACCTTTAGTCTTAAGTAATTGGTTTGTACCTGTTGAATAAGAGATAATTTCTTTTTATAATACTCCAGGTTTTTCAGGCATTGTTTCGAAATGCTTATTTCAGAATTAATTTCACTAAGCCCTTTTTTATAAATACTATCAAATTCAAAACCCTTTTCAAATTGCTGACTGAATGAGTTTTCAGCAGATAGAATACTAATCAAAAACCAAATAAAGAATATTTGCTTAATCCTAATATTTGCAGTCTTAAATATATTCTTTTTAAAGTAAAAAAAGCAGAATTTCATAATTTTTATTATTAAGTAATCGGCAATTAGTAAGATTTTAAACTTCTCTAAAAGTTCTTAGATATTAGCCAACACATCCAGTTTGAAAAAGAATAAACTTCTATTCAAATTATAATTAATACATTATTAAAACAACAAAAAACAC
>CAIUKU010000248.1 GCA_903899825.1 uncultured Bacteroidales bacterium
GCCATTCCAAGAACCTCACCAAACTTGACCAGGGGCTCATAGCACCACTCAAAAAGACGGTTTTTAAAACGTTGCTTCCAAGTGCAAAGTTACTTAACCTGATTGAGAGTGTCAACTGTTATAAACTTGATACAAAAGTAACAAAAAATCAAGACTGCAAATCATTTACTTCAAAACTACGATATTAAAATTCCTGCGCAATACAAGCCGTGGCTAAAGAATATTTATTGCTTTTATGTAAATGAATTACTTCGCCATCTCCAGTATTGCTTGCTGCAAGGCCACCACTATTTTAATATCTTGTTTTGCTACGTAAATAATTTGAGGTCGGTCCTGATACGTAGCACTACTTTCTTATCATTTTAAATTTTCAATTATAATTTGAAGTTAAGCATGGATAAAGGACGCGCCTTCGGGAATTTTGCGTAAAAAAATCAATTCGGATTGAATGAGCGATAGCCTGTGCAGCGCTCCCGAAGTCACAACGAATATTGTTTACTATGAAAATGATTAATCTTTTTTGGGACGACTGGGGGCGCGGTAGGTATTCAAGACGGATTGATTTTTAGCAAAATTACCGTAAGCGCTGATTTTTGTTACTTTTCATCAGGAAAAGTAAAAAAATAAAACCCTTAGTCTATTTATCGAAAGATGTAGTGTATTTTTTCTTTAGTTTTGTCTCTTAAGAAAATAGTATGAATTTATCTGATAATCAATCGTATAAAAAACATAGAAAATATCATTAAAATTATTCAATTAACTATTTCAAATATCACTATTATCCAAAGAGAAAAAAGAATTACTATTAGTATTGATTTATATTACGTCCCTACGGGACTTTCGTCATTTTTTGTATTTGTTGTGCTACCAATATCTTGTCCCTACGGGACAAAACGTTCAGAGCAAAGTCATTAAATAATGAAATTTTCTTCAAAAGATATCAAAATAAATAGATTTAATATTGATAATGCAATTATTGTCTCAAGGGATTAGCTTATTACCTGCTATATTACATAGTTTATGTCCTGAGAACTATCCCTTTAGGGATAAAATATTGGTAGCATAAAATTCATATCATATTTAATAAAGTCCCCATAGGGACGAAATAAATTTTATTGAACACTAATGATCAAAAATAGATTTTCTTTAGCTGATTGAGAGCGTAAACTGGTATAAATTTGATACAAAAATAAACAGTCCTGAATTCCAGGGACTACCTTCATGCATATTTTCTCACCCATTGTCCTACGCTTCCATGAGATACTGCGAAGCTTCACATGCTTTAAAAGAAGTTCCCTTGAAACACTGCTTAGTATCACACCCTTTAATGCAAGCTACCGTGAAATACTACGAAACTTGTCTATAACTTAATTTTATCTTAATCTTAATGCAGTTTATTTATTATTATATAGTTTCACGTTAAAAAATGAATATAGTTGTTAAATAATTGTATTTTTGTCTTTCCTGACGGAGTGATGAATCTATTAAACCACACTCCGTTTAGTAGGATAAGCCTAATAATGAATATAAAAAACTTCATATTATTTTTTCTTTTCACTGCTACTTTTGTAACTACAAAGGGGCAAATTATTGGGCCCAATCTGGTGCCTAATCCTGATTTTGAAATATATGATACTTGCCCTACTAGTGTTTCTCAAATATGTATGGCAAGTCCATGGAATGCTGCATTTTTTTATTTAAACAATTATTATTCTAGATCATCTGATTATCTAAATACTTGTTCATCTGATACTCTTATACAGAAAATTCTTTTAAATAAAATGCCACATTCTGGATATGGTTGTGCTGCTATAATTTTATATGCGAAATCAACTGGATTTACAAATTACAGAGAGTATATCGAGGTTAAACTAAAAGAAAAATTATCTAAAAAAAAGAAATATTGCTGTAATCTTTATACAGTACCATCAATATATTTTAATATGGCAATTGAAAATATAGGAATGTTTATATCAAAAAACTATGCAAATTCATATAATCCGGTTTGGACAGGGTTTATGCTGATAGATACTATTCCTCAGATTAAAAACAATAATGGAATAATTACAGATACAATTAATTGGACAAAAATATCAGGTTTATATGATTCAGATGGAGATGAAGAATATATAACAATCGGTAATTTTAATGATGATAATCATACAAATTGGGTCCCATTGAAACCCAGTTTTGGTGCTGCCTATTATTTAATCGACAACGTTTCCGTCTGCGAGTGCAGTTTTGATATAAACCTTGGAAATGATACCAGCCTGTGTGAGGGCGAAAGCATTTTATTAAACCCCAACCTCCCAAATGCCAGCTTTACCTGGCAGGACAGCAGCCATGCGGCCAGCTGTGAGGTAAAGCAACCTGGTACTTACTGGGTAAGAGCTTATGTGGCAGAATACGATATTACAACTTCGGATACCATCATAATATCTGCAACCGATGAAAAAATCTGCAATCCACCCTTAATCATCCCCAATTTTATTACCCCCAATGGCGATAACATCAACGATAATTTCCAGATAGGCAATGCTAATAAGTATGATATAAGTCTGCAAATATTTAACCGCTGGGGAAATCTGATTTACCAAACTGCCCACTATACCAACGATTACAATTGCAAGGACTGTGCAGGTGGCGTTTACTATTACTTGCTCACAGCCAAAAGTTTAAGAAACGGGAAAGTAAAAGACTATAAAGGAAGTTTGACGGTGATGAAATAACCTCACCTAAATCCTCTCCGAAGGAGAGGACTTAAAAGAAGTAATATATGAAATTACAAACTTGATTTTAAGACGTTTTAATAAATAAAATAAAAGATACAAACTACTCGGGCAAAAGCCTCCCCTTACTGGAAAGCCAGTCACTAAACTTCGGGATTTAGTGAGGCTGTTGCTTACTTTATGAACTTTATAACTTTACAAACTTTATAAACTTTACAAATTTTACAAACTTAATTTTCACAGCTATTCTAAAAAATATCGTAGTTTTGTAACGTAATGTTTGTACAATTAGGTGATGGGTAAAAAACACTTTTATATATTATTGTTTCTTTTGGTTATTGCCAAAACAAGTTTTGCTTATTTCGATTTTACCCCCAATTGCCGTAAGATTCATCAACTGATCATGAATCTTCAGCTGGAAGAAGCACAGCAATTCATAGAAAACGAAAAACAGGGCAATCCTTCCAATATCATTCCATATTACCTTGAGAATTACAAAGACTTCATCAGTATAATCATCAGTCAGGATAAAACGGTATTCGATCGTTTAATAGGCAAAAGGTCAGCAATCATCGACAAGATCGAAAAAGAAGATGCCAGCTCTCCGTATTACAACTATTGCCTGGCAGATGTTTATTTTCAATGGGCTGTTGCAAGAATCATCTTTATGAAAGATTTCAGCAATATGATAGACGGTGTAAAAGCCGGAATGGAAATTAAAAAGGCCTATGATTTACTGGCCAAAAATCATGCTGCTTTTCCCGGTTTTTCGCCCAATCTTAAATTATTAGGATTGATGCGTGCCATGGTAGATGCGGTTCCCGATTCCTATAAAGGAGTGGTAAAAACACTTGCTTTTGATGGTAGTTTTGAACAGGGAGTATCCGAATTGATACAATTAACCGATAAGACAATAACCGATAAAAACTATGATTATTTAAAATCAGAAGCCTTGTTTCTGTTGACATTTGTAGAAATCAACCTGCAGAGCGACAAACAAAAAGCCTTGTTTTTAAAAAAGTATTATACCCATTCATTGTTTTTGCAGGAATTTAAAACCAATGCCTGTCTTCTTTATGCCAAAGCCCGTTACGAAATGTTTATAGGTAAAAACGACGAAGCCATTCAAACCCTCGAAAACTATCCTCGCGGGAAACAATATACCTATTTCGGTTTTATCGACTACCTTACCGGCAAAGTGAAGTTAAACCGCTTAGATAAGGATGCTGTCATTTATTTTTTAAATTACGTCCGCAATTATAAGGGAAGCCATTATATAAAATCTGCTTATCAACACATTGCCTGGTTTCATCTTTTCAACAATGATGCGGCTAAATATACCGATTACCTGAAAAAAGCAGTACAATTTGGTTCTTCATTGTCCGAAACCGATAAGCAGGCTGAATTTGAATCCAAAAAGAATGAGTTGGCCAATGTACAGCTGCTGAAAGCAAGGGTATTGTGCGATGGTGGGTATTATCCGCAGGCATTATCGATATTGGATGGCAGCACACAAGTTTTACAATTGAGAACCAGTAAAGATTCCTTGGAATATTTGTATCGTATGGCCCGTATTTATCATGAATGGGACAAAACAGATGCTGCTATGCCCTATTATGAAGCAGTAATAAGGATAGGGGATGATAAACCCTGGTATTTTGCTACCAATGCAGCCTTACAATTAGGTATGATTTACGAAAATCGTAAAGAGCTTGGCAAAGCACGCCTGTATTATAAACGTTGCCTGGGTATTAATCCCAAAGAATATAAGAACAGCCTTCACACCAAAGCAAAGGCTGGACTGAGAAGGATTGGTACGGGGAATTAAACCCATTAGAAGTTGAATTTCTTTATAACCTTAGTTTTTGGGTTGAAATACTTTTTCAATTTTAACATCATCTATCCAAAAGCTACCCGGTGAGATTACATTTAATTCAAATCGGAGGCGATTCATCTCTGCAGGGATGGTATACTGATTTGCTATCAATTTCCAGCCCTCTGTCTTTTCAGAAGAAATAAGCATAGGCTCATCTGCCCCACTTTTAAGACTTACTCCTTTGATTTTATAATAATATTTACAGCCTGAATTCTTTAACAGGAAACTGACTTTATAGGTTTCGCCAGCTATGGCTTCCATTTCGTGTGCTATTCCCGGTGAAAATCTGTCACCTTTGTCCGCACAACTTCTGACCTGAAATTTTAAGGACTGTTTTCCTTCTGTAAAATCTGTAGTATCTGTAATAATATCAAAATCACCGCTTCCTGCTGTTTTTTTTGTATAAACTAGCCAGTTTACCGGTAATCCATTTTCAGTAATCTCAAATCCACCGTTAAATCCTGCACTTTCATTCATTGCTGATTCACTCATTTGTGTGCAGGAAGTTAAACAGACAGCCGTTAAAATTATAATGCTTGAAAGAATAAGGTTTGTTTTTATTTTTTTCATTAAACTATATTTACTTAGTTAAGTAATTATTTATTGCTTTACCCGATAAGACTACTTCTGCTGAATCCTGATTTAAATTAAGTTTTTCGATTACAACATCATTCAGATAGAGTCTTGAATTATTGCCTTTTGTGTTGAAATTTAGATTTGTAATTGCATTCGATTTATCAATAGATAATTCAGAATTTCTACCCGAGAAATTTAGTGTTTTAATGTTACAATCCTTTATATCAATATTAGAATATTCTCCTTCGTATTCTCTGTATACTTGTTTTGATTCCTTTTTATCTTTTATAATTGTGATGTTCAGTGAATCCTGCTGAAATCCTATAATGTCAGCATGAACTCTATTTATCAGTATATGTATCAGCCCTGTTGGAATGCTTATTTTGACATCAGGAATACTGGCACAACTCGTATATTTCTGAATATTTACAATATTCAAGTAAAGTGTATCCTTGCTGAAATGGGTTCTGAGGCTATCTGTATTTCTGGGATCCGAAAATACCTCAATTTTAAATGCATTGCCTGATTTTACTTCGTAAGTAACAGCCCTGTAGCCTTTTAAAGCTAAATATGTAAATGGCTGGATTTTATCCATTTTTAATTCAGTATATACTGCATTTTCAGCATTATTATTCGGATGATAAGTTGAATTGATCACCTTTTCAAATAAAATAACTAAAATTGCAATTCCGAAAATTATCAATAATATATTGCTGGTTTTTAATGATTTCATATTAATTTAAATTTTTAGATTTAATAAATGCTATGTAAAATGTTTCAATTTCCTGAATACTGATATTTAAAATATTCATATTCTTTAGAAATACTGGGAGTTCAGTTTCCAAAAACTGTTGTTTGCGAAAAACACTTACTTTTTCCTTTGCATTTGCTGATACAAAAAAGCCAATGCCACGCTTGTTATAGATAATTTCCTTATTCTGTAAAAACTCATAGGAACGCATGGCTGTATTGGGATTCACTTCCAGCTCCACAGCAAGTTCGCGGACTGATGGAATTTTTTCATCAGTATTCCACTTTTCTAACAATATTTTTTCGCATACATATTCTGCTATCTGCAGATAAATGGCTTGCGGTTCTTTAAATTCCATGATAATTTTATTTTAAAACTTAAACCTGTTTTTCTTTTAATTTAAAATAAGATGCTACCCAAACCAAGGGTAGTCCCAGATAGATAAGCCATTTACTTATGGTTTCAAAAAAGGGTGGGGCAATTATATTGTTTCCGTGAACAAAAAACACATCTCCGAAATTAAGATTTGGAATATTCCTGAATACAATGCTGATAACAAGATTGTTGATTAGCTGGAGTATGATAAACATTACAAATATCGAAAATCCGGTTTTAATGATTGCCGCTTTTTTAAAGATTAATGAACCAATAAGGAAAAAGCTTTGAAACAGAAACAATATACTGTAAAAAGTATAATATTCAAGAAAATGTGTTACATAATGAAGAATTTGAAAATCCTGAAAAAGAATTATTTCCACTGATAATACAATCAAAAAATATACAATTGAGAATATAATTACATTAATTATAAAAGCAGTCAATATCCTTTCAAAAGCAGAAACCGGAAGCAAAAGATTACCGGTTTCAGGGGCTCTCCTGCTTAAATACGAAAACCAACTGCTGCTTAACAAACATGCTGCAGGGAAGATGAAAATACTATAAAATCCAAGTCTAATATCGAATTTTACGTTATAGTGTCCAGCTGCAATAATAAAAATTATATCTAATATCATTAAAACTGCAAAAACCAAAACAGCTCCCATCAGAAATAATTTCAGGTTTTTAGAAGTTTGTTCCCTGAACAAAAGTCCGAAACGTTTTATGTTGAATATATCGCTCATAATTATGCCTTATTAATATTATTAAACAATTCCTTCATTCTTTTTTTATCTGCAAATGTGGCATGAAAAAGCATTTCAATATCCAGTTTGCTTTCTTCATTTTTATCATTCTCCACTACTGCCCAGTGTCCCCTTAATCCATTTTCTGAGTATAATATCTTATTTTCACTGTCATTTTGTGATAAGACTTTAAAACATAGTTTTTCGGTTATTTTCTCAATAGACTGACTGATAATAACATCTTGCTGGTCAAGTATGGTAATGGAATCTATCAGGTTATCCAGATCGCGGACCTGATGGGTAGAGATGATTACACATTTGTTTTCGTCAACAGCTCCTGCCATGATTTTACGAAACTGACTTTTCGAAGGAATGTCCAGGCCGTTGGTAGGCTCGTCCATAATCAGAAGTTTGGTGTTTGTAGCCAAACCAAAGGCAATCAGCACTTTTTTCTTTTGGCCGTACGATAAACTGTTCAGTTTTTCATTGTCGTGAATTTCAAATTCGCTGAGGTATTCTGCAAACTGAGTATCACTAAAATTAGGATAAAATACAGCATAAATCTCTTTAAATTTCTGTATGCTGAAATCGGGTAAGGTAAATTCCTCGAAAAGGAAATAAATATCCTTCAGCATATCAGGTTTGCGATGTACGGGATTAAATCCCAGGGTTGTGATATTTCCGCTATCAGGAAATAATAATCCTGAAACCAGTTTCAATAAAGTGGTTTTGCCGGCTCCGTTTTTACCCAGCAATCCATGAATACGTCCTTCGGCAAGCTGTAAATTCAACCTGCTGAATAAGGGATTCTTCTTTTTATAGCTAAATGCTAAATCATTAATGTTTATCATATCAATATTTTTAATGTTTTAGTGTACTAGGAAAATAATACACCGCAAAAATACAACAGAATTTCTTAAAAACAAGTTTTTTTTGAAAAAAATGATAAAATAATTTTAGATTATTGTATTTCAGAAATATACAAAGTCAATTATTTATCAGGAAAGCGGGCAGATTAAGTTTAATCCGCTTAAAACAAAAATTATCTTTGTTAAAAAAGAAAGACCTGACAGTTTTATACCTGTCAGGCCTGATATCATTGTCTAGTAAGTGACGGGGTGACTTAAAGTCACCCCGTCACTTATTAAACTAATAACAATTAACCAATAACCAATAACCAATACCTAATTTCCCAATAACTTATTTACAACATTCGTAATTTCTTCAATGGAAATTCTTTCCTGTTTCATCGTATCGCGGTCGCGTATGGTTACTGTATTGTTTTCGAGGGTTTCATTATCAATGGTTATACAATAAGGCGTTCCGATTGCATCCTGGCGGCGGTAACGTCGTCCTATTGAATCTTTTTCTTCGTATGAGCACTGAAAGTTAAGTTTTAGTTTATCCATAATTTCACGTGCTTTTTCCGGCAGATTGTCTTTAGCGACAAGCGGTAAAACTGCTACTTTGTAAGGAGCCAGGACAGGAGGCAGATTAAGAACAACACGTTCGCTGCCATCATCCAGTTTTTCTTCGGTATAGGCATGGCTCAATACCGCAAGGAAGGTACGATCAAGTCCGACAGAAGTTTCCACAACGTAAGGAACATAGCTTTCATTCAATTCAGGATCGAAATACTGCAATTTTTTGCCTGAATATTCCTGATGTGCTTTCAAGTCAAAATCAGTACGTGAATGAATGCCTTCAAGTTCTTTGAAACCAAACGGGAATTCAAATTCGATATCAGCAGCAGCATTGGCATAATGTGCCAGTTTATCGTGATCGTGAAAGCGATATTTCTTTTCAGGTATTCCTAATGACAAATGCCATTTGATACGTTCTTGTTTCCAGAATTCGAACCATTTAAGTTCTTCGCCGGGTCGAACAAAAAATTGCATTTCCATCTGTTCAAATTCACGCATACGGAAGATAAACTGACGGGCTACGATTTCGTTACGGAATGCTTTGCCAATCTGAGCAATACCAAATGGTATTTTCATCCTGCCTGATTTTTGCACATTTAAAAAATTTACAAAAATTCCCTGGGCTGTTTCAGGACGAAGATAAACCTGTCCTGCATCTTCACTAACAGAACCCATCTGTGTGGAAAACATCAGGTTGAACTGACGGACTTCGGTCCAGTTGCGGCTGCCGGAAACCGGACATACGATGCCTAGTTCTTCTATCAGGGCTTTTACATCTGCAAAATCTTCTTTTCCTAATGCAGCATAAAAACGACTGTTGATACTGTCTATTTTTTGTTGGTATTCAACAACCCGAGGATTGGTGTTGAGGTATTGTTGTTCGTTAAAAGATTCACCAAAACGTTTGGCAGCTTTCTCGACTTCTTTGTTGATTTTATCCTGAATTTTGGCAACATGGTCTTCTATCAGTACATCGGCACGATAGCGTTTTTTAGAATCTTTGTTGTCGATTAATGGGTCACTGAAAGCATCCACATGCCCGCTGGCTTTCCAGATGGTTGGATGCATAAATATCGCACTGTCAATGCCTACAATATTTTCGTGAAATTGAACCATTGCTTTCCACCAATAGGCCTTGATGTTGTTTTTAAGTTCTACACCATTCTGACCGTAATCATATACAGCCGCCATACCGTCGTAGATTTCACTCGACGGGAAAATAAACCCATACTCTTTGGAATGGGCAATTATCTTTTTAAAAATGTCTTCGTTGTTTGCCATGCTGCAAAAATACAAAAAAAAATGAATCTGAGAATTGATGAATCAGTAATTTGGTAGTATAGCTATAAAGTTATATTGGGATTTTTTATTAATTTTAGTCATTTAAACGCTTTATTTCTTCTCTGACTAAATCAGGTTCAAAGCCTTTTGAAATGGCAAAACCGGCAATTTTTGCTGTTTTTTTGTAGGCATTTTTCTCATGGGTGAGCAATGCTTTTTTTTCAATCATTTGCTGTAAAGTCAGGATGTAATCATTATCATCGATAGATTCCAATGCTTTACGGATACAATAGGAACTTATTTTCCGCAATTTTAATTCATTCTTTATTTTGATTCTTCCCCATTTTTTGATCCTGAATTTTCCTCCGGCAAACAATATTGCAAATCTTTCTTCATTGATAAAGTTTTGCGAGATTAAGTCGACAATAATATTTTCAACATCCCCGCTATGCAGTCCCCATTCAAATAATTTATTGCGGACTTCCTGCTGCGATCGTTCCTGATAGGCACAATAGTGCTGAGTTTTTAAAAAAGCAGTTTTTTTATCATATACTTTCTTTTTTATTTGCTCTTTTTCGGTCAATTGAAATAGTTATTTTATAATAAACTTAAGAAATTATCGGATTGTATAAAGAATCTCTTTCAACAGCCTGCCGTCCGACAGCAGTAATTAATGCCAGCATTTCATCAGTTGTCATCGAAGGGTTTTGTTCTTCAGAACCTGCCAGTGAATAAATTTTAGTAGAATCATTGATGGTCCCGTCAAAATCATCAACACCAAAAGATAAGGATAACTGAGCCAATTGTTTTCCTATCATCGGCCAATAGCTTTTAATATGCGGAAAATTATCCAGGAAAATTCTGGAAATTGCAAAATTTTTCAAATCTTCAACTACTGAAACTTCTTTAATTTCAGACATTGTATTGTTTTTGTGTTTGAATTTCAATGGAATAAATGCATTGAATCCTCCGGTTTTATCCTGTAAAAGACGCAATCTTTCCATATGTTCAGCCCTATGCCTGTATGTTTCGATGTGACCATACAATATGGTTGCATTGCTTGGAATACCTGCTAAATGTAATGCTTCATGTATGGCAAGCCATTGTTGTGAAGATGTTTTAGAAGGACATATTTCTGCACGAAGGATTTCATCAAATATTTCAGCTCCGCCACCTGGAATTGAATCCAATCCATAATTTTTCAAAAACTGAACACCTTCCTCAATGCTTATACCGGCCTTTTTAATCATATAATCAATCTCAACAGCAGTAAATGCTTTGATGTGTAAATTTGGGTTTGCAGCTTTAATTTGTTGGATGAGGTTTCCATAGTAATGAATATCGCGTAGCGGATGTACACCTCCAACAATATGAACTTCTGTAATGGATTTATTTGCATTGGCGATAGTTTCAAGCATTTCTTCAACACTTGATTCCCATCCATCTCCGCCAATTTTTTTAGAATAAGAACAGAATTTGCAATTGTGGATACAGATATTCGTTGGTTCAATATGCAGATTTTTATTAAAAAAAGTTTTATTTCCGTTTTTTTGTTCTCTTATATGGTTGGCAAGGATACCCAGAAGGCTAAGCTCCCCTTTTTCATATAATTCCACACATTCATCTATACTAATTCGTTTACCTTCCAGTATTTTTTCAGCAATTTCTTTTATGGATGAATGATTACAGCAATGATTAATAAGTAATGAAATATTCATTTAAATTCTTTTGTTATTTGAAATTCAAGATTATACAATGATTTAGCAATTGATATAATCAGAAAATATTTTTTAATAAAAAATGCGACAACTTATCGTATCAGTGTGATTGATTTACTGATCTCTAAATTTTCATCTGTTTGATCTTTTCTATAGTTTATGACCACAATATAAGTTCCAATCAGGCATTCGTCGCCTTTATAGGTTCCATCCCAGCCTTCTTCAATATCATTGGTCTCAAATACCATTTGTCCCCAACGGTTAAAAATACGCATACTAAAATTTACCAATTTATTGACGGTAGCTATTTTATACACTTCGTTGAATCCATCTCCATTAGGACTAAATGCAGTTGGTACCCATGTATTAATCACTTCTTTTACAAATATAGCTTTAGAAACAGTATCCTTGCAACCAAAATTATTTTGAACCTGTAATGTAACAAATATATATCCGTAATTGGGTATTGAAAATACAGGTTTTTCTGTATTGGAGATTTGCTGATTATCAACAATCCAATCCCAGATTCCTACAGTTGTTCCTGTATATGAAAAATGAATATCTTCATTGCTTTCAGGATAAAGGGGAAAATAGCTATAGTTCGCAACAGGTTTCGGATTAACAGTAATATTGATACTGGCATTCATATCAGGACAGCCTCCAGTAATTCCGGTAACACTTAAATTGTAAACACCAGACATTGTTATATCAGCATTCGTTGATACAACCGGATTTTGAAGTGAAGACGAAAATGCATTAGGACCTGTCCATGTATAAGTTACTCCTGGTATTAATGAAGCAGTTAGATTGAGGATATTCATTTCGCATATAGGTGCATTGCTAGATACTGTTAATGTTAGTTGTTGTGTGATAGTTATTGTAGTAGTAGTTGTTACAGTAGCACATCCTCCTGCTGCTGCAATGGTATAGGTAACCGTATAATTTCCAGCTGTACTTGTACTTGGTTTAATAGATCCAGTGAGCGAGTCAAGACTTAAGCCAACAGGGCTTGCAGTATATTTCCCTCCGATTGTTCCAATAAGGGTAACAGCTTGTGCTGTTGTAACGGAAGTACAAAAAGGTGTTCCGGCATAAGATATGGTAGCTGATGGTGGGGTTGTTATAGTTACAGTATCTAATGCAGTTATTGAAGCACAACCGCCAGCTGCAGCAATAGTATAGGTAACTGTATAAGTTCCGGCTGTACTTGTACTTGGAATAATCGCTCCTGTTATTGAGTCAATACTTAAACCTATAGGGCCTGCAGTATATTTTCCACCGATAGTTCCTATCCGGGTGACAGCCTGAGAAGTAGTCAGTGTTTTACAATAGGGTGCTCCGGTATAATTAATAGTTGCTGAAGGTGCATTTGTTATTGTAACTGAAGTTGTTGCTGTAACTGCCAAACATCCACCGGAAGCAGCAATCGTATAAGACACAGTATAATTTCCGGCTGTACTAGTGCTGGGAGTAATGGCTCCTGTTGAAGCATTAATAGTTAAACCAAAAGGTAGCGCAGAATAAGTTCCTCCTGCCGTTCCTGTTCTTGTAACGGCTTGAGCAGTTGTCAGCGTTTTGCAGAATGGAGTTCCGGCATAAGTAATTGTTGCTGCAGGTAATGTTGTAATGGTTACAGAAGTTGTGGCTGTTACTACAGGACAACCGCTTGCTGCTGCAATTGTGTAAGTTACTGTATATGTACCGGCAGTACTGCTGGAAGGTATAATTGCTCCCGTTGAAGCATTAATAGTTAGACCCAAAGGTAGCGCAGAATAAGTTCCTCCTGCTGTTCCTGTCAGGGTTACAGATTGAGAAGTAGTAACTGTTTTACAAAAGGGTGAGCCAGCATAAGTAATAGTTGCTGCTGGAGAAGTTGTTATTGTAACAGAAGTTGTAGCAGTTATTGCAGCACATCCTCCTGTAGCAGGAATACTGTCTGTTACAGTATAAGTGCCGGCTGTACTTGTACTTGGAATAATTGCACCTGTTGATACATTTATCGATAAACCGGCAGGTGCAGCACTGAATGCTCCTCCTGTTGTTCCTGTTAAAGTCACAACCTGGGCAGTTGTAAGCGATTTGCAAAATGGTGTACCTGCATAAGAAATAGTAGCAGTAGGAGTTGCAGTTATTACTATCGTTTTTGTTGTTGTCAGCTGTGCACATCCCCCATTAGCTGCAATTGTATATGTAACAACGTAAGTTCCGGGACTACTTGTGCTTGGTATGATAGCACCGCTTACAGAATCGATAGATAAGCCAGTTGGATTCGCGGTATATTTTCCTCCTGCTGTTCCTGTTCGTGTGACCGATTGAGCAATTGTGAGCGATTTACAAAATGGTGTTCCTGTATAATTTATTGTTGCAGTAGGAGCTGTTGTAATTGTTACTGATGTTGTGGCATTTACTGCTGCACAGCCTCCTGATGCGATGATAGTATAAGTAACGGTATAAACACCTGCTGTGCTTGTACTTGGAATAATTGCACCGGTAATGGAGTCAAGGGTTAAACCTGATGGGCTGGCTGTATATATTCCTCCGCTTGTTCCTGTTCGGGTAACAGCCTGAGCAGTGGTAAGCGAATTACAGAATGGACTGGCTGCATAGTTTATGGTTCCGGCAACAGGAGCTTCCGTAACAGTAACAGGAGTTACAACTGTTAAAGCAGCACAACCTCCGGATGCTGATATTGTATATGATACATTATAATTATTTGCAGTACTTGTACTTGGAGTTATTGCACCACTCACAGAGTCAATTGATAAGCCAGATGGACTGGCTGTATATTTTCCACCTGAAGTTCCGGTTTGTGTTACAGATTGTGCAATTAAAACACTTTTGCAAAAAGGAGTTGTTGTATAAGTGACAGTTGCTGTAGGAGCTGCAGTAATAGTTACTGAGGTTGTTGCTGTAACAGCTGGACATCCGCTTGCTGCAGCAAGCGTATAGTTAACAGTATAGGTAGCTGCAGTTGATGTTGTCGGGGTAATCGCTCCTGTAGCAGTATTGATAGTTAATCCTGGAGTAGAACTATACATACCACTGCTTGCTCCGGTTTGTGTTACATTGACAGATGCCAATGATTTACAGTAAGGACTGGCAGTATAAGAAATACTTGCTGTAGGTAAAGTAGTCACTGTAATAATTGCTACACTTGAGTTGACGGGGTTACAATATCCGTTTTGAACCACTGCTCTGAATTGTGTAGTGGTTGTTAAATTGTTTGCAGTGTAAGTATTGGTTGTATCAGAAATAGCTGTCCAGCTAATTCCGTTTAAAGAGTATTCCCATCTTACAATGTTTCCTGTAAAAGAATTCAATGTTAATACTGTAGTATTTGAATCTGAACATACAGTAGTACCACCACTCATCACACCACCTATACTAATCGGAGATACCAGTATTGTGATTCCGGAACTATTTCCTGAACAGCCTCCTGTTTTTCCTCTGACAGTGACGATATCACCATTTGCAAGACTGGTTGATGAAAAAACGGTTGATGTAGAAGAAGGTCCCTGAGAAATTCCGTTAACAAAGAATTCATAATTTAATGCACCTCCGGCTGTAAAATTCACCATAGTTCCGGAACAGATAGTAGAATCATTGGAACCCAGTGTTACAACAGGAGCTCCCGGATCATTTAATGTAACGGAAGTAGTACTTGTGCATACCCCATCTGAAATTGTTACAAAATAAACTCCGGCTGCTAAGCCGGTTGCTGTTTTAGTAGTTTGAACAGGTAAAGTACTCCACAGATAAGAAGTAGCATTGCTGACGGTTGCTGTTCCATCGCTTAATCCGCAGGCAGTTGGATTGGTAGATGCTGTGATATTTGCCAGCGGAGGCGTATTAACAGTTATTGTTACTACGGATGAATTGGCAGCGTTACAAACGCCACTTTGAACAACTACTCTGAATTTTGTAGTAACAGCAACATTGTTTGCAGTATAAGTAGCAACAGTATTAGGAATTGCTGACCAGATAGTTCCTCCGTTGGTTGACAATTCCCATCTTAAAACACTGCCTGTATTACCACTTAAAGATAATTGTATATTATTGGATGTTGAACAAAAGCTTGTATCATGACTCAGGATACCACCTGCGTTTATTGGATTTACTGTTATTGTTGTAGCTGTAGAATTGGCAGGACTGCAAACACCACTTTGAACCACTGCTCTGTATTGAGTTGTGACTGTTAAATTAGTTGCAGTATATGTAGTCGCTGTATTTATGATATCCGACCATGTGATACCATCCGGAGAGGATTGCCATTTAACAACATTACCGGTATTACCAGTTAAGGTTAACAAAGTACTGTTTATTCCACTACATACATTTACACCTCCTGAAACTGTTCCTGCAATTGTTGCAGGATCCACAGTTATAGTTACAGCAGCAGAATTAGCAGGACTACAACTGCCACTTTGAACCACTGCTCTGTATAGAGTGGTTACTGTTAAATTAGTCGCTGTATATGAATTTGTAGTATTTAAAATATCCGTCCAGCTAATTCCATCCGGAGATGATTGCCATTTTACTACATTACCTACATTGCCGCTTAACGTTAATAAAGTGCTGTTAGATGATGCACATACAGTGGCACTTCCGCTGATTGTACCTGTAACTACAGCTGGAACTACTGTTATGGTTATGCTGTTAGTATTGGCGGCACTGCATACACCACTTTGTACAACTGCTCTGTATTGTGTTGTGGCAGTTAAGTTAGTTGCTGTGAGCGTGTTTGTAGTATTTGCAATATTGATCCAGCCAATTCCATCCGGAGATGATTGCCATTTAACAACATTACCGGTATTGCCACTTAAGGTTAAAACACTGCTGTTACTGCCAGAACAAACAGTTGCCGTATCACTTAGCGTTCCGGCAACGGTTAAAGGATTAACGGTAACAACTGCCTGAGTGGAAGAATCCGACGGACAAACACTACTGCTGATAAGTGCCCGGTAGTAAGTCGTAGCAGTAAGGTTTCCGGTTGCCAATAAAGCAGATGTTCCTCCTGTAATATTGTTCCAGTTTGTACCGTTTAAAGAGGATTGCCATTGAATACTTCCCGTGTTTCCTGTTAAAGTAATGGAAGTTCCGCTTCCTTCACAAATGGTTGTTGCTGAAGCTGTGGCAGTTCCTCCAACAGAAATTGGTGCAACGGTAATTGTAGCCATTGCTGTTGTGAATGTTGCGGCGCTATAGGTACAGGTTATTGTGCAAATATAGAAAGTTGTTGCAGTCAGATTTCCGGTTGCTTGAGTAGCTGCTGTTCCCAATATAGTAGTATAAGGACCACCTGAAACTAATGATGATTTCCATTGGTAAGTAATACCGGGTGTTGTATAGGTAGTACTTAATGAAAGCGTATCAGATGAACCGGAACATAAATTTCCTCCTCCGTTAATTGTGGATGCAGATGGGGTTCCTGAACAAACCAAATCAAATTCATCTGCGCCGATATCAGGTGCTGAGCCACTTCCTGTATAACCCGTATTTCCCTGTCGTATGTTTCCGTCAATATCATCAGTATAAGAAGCAATATTGACAGCACCGTTATCAATACCGGTTGCTATGTTGGTACTGATATGAAGGAAGGTTGAATTGTTTCCGATGGTACTTACCCAATTGGGGAGTTCTGAAATAGAAGCTGCATCGCGTGGTGCAACCTGAGTTTTATAATTAACGATTGATTGATAAGATCCTGCTCCATCATATAAAATAACATATTTAGCAGCAGTTCCTGCGTAAAATAAATTATTATTAGAAGTTGATGCATAATTATTTGCTACTATTGAATTTGAACGACGATGAGCTACTGTAAACGATGTACCATTTGGAGTACTTGTATTAACAATAATGTTATTTCTAAGATCAAGTTTTGCTGTTGTAGCAGTAGTATTAACTGAATGGAAAATACCGGAAGTGCCAAAACTCGCTCCTGTTGAAGTAGCAGTTAAATTAACCGTATTATAATATATATTATAAGAAGTATTTGCTGTTGTTGAAGTAACTGAAATTGCTCTGATGGCATCGGAATAGTTTGCTGAAGGGCTGTTTAGGTTGCCTATTGTATTATTGCTGGCATTAACAGTAGTCCCGGCTGAAAATAACATGCCATTTACCAGGGTAGCAGTACTTCCTGCTCCTGAATTACTTATGTTATAAATGTTATTCCTGTAGATATTAACGGTAGTAGCTCCGTTAACAGTAATAGCACTGGAAACTTTTGTACTACCACTTGAACTGATACCATAAATGCTATAATTATTTGCTCCTATAACCTGATGCTGATATACATTTACAGAAGTACCTCCGGATATATAAAATCCGGTGACGTCTCCTGTACTGGAAATTGTATTGATATAATTCTGGTAATAATTCATGGTAGTTCCACCTGAATTATAAACACCATAAATAGTACCTGCTGCAGTATTTGTAATTCCACTAACTGTATTATTGTAAAAATTATTAACATTGGTGGTTCCACCGCTAAAAATACCATAAAATACAGATGCAGCCCCTGAAAGCGTAAAGCTTTGAATGGTATTATTATATATATTTACATAAAAAGACTGTGAACCAATATAAAGACCATAAATAGTACCTGATCCACTGCTTGAAAAATTTGAAACTGTATTTCCATATACCAGATTTGGAGATATTAAACTACCTCCAAAACCATTTAGACAAATTAAATAAGTTGCAGAAGTACCGTTAAAAGAGATGTTATTCAATGTATTATTAAAAACACTTAAATTAGGATTTGTAGAAGAAACGTTGTTGAAAATACCGTTAAAACTATATGCACCGTTTGTATTTGCAGTAATATTTGAAAAAATATTCCCTGAAATCAAAATTGAAGCAGTACTTGAAGAGCTTCCATTGTCATAATAACAATAAAAAGAAGCTGCGGCTAAAGCCGTACGGGAGAATGCCGTTGTAATTATATTGCTTTGTATCGTTTTACTGCCATTAGCAGGTGATGCATACGTATTATTAATTAAGTATATTACACCGGAGCTTTTTATGCTGATATTGTTAAAATTATTATTGCTGATTACTTCTGTTAAAGGACTACCAGTTTGATTAATTCCATAGAATGAGCCGCTTCCTCCTGTACTTCCGCTATAATTGGCTGAATTGTTGCCGAAGGTATTATTGGTGATAGTAAGTGTTGATGTGAGAGCGGAATTGGTATTATTAATCAGATAACAGCTTGAGGCAGTTGAAGTAGCTGAAAATGTTAAATTATTAATTGTATTATAACTGATACTATTTATTCCGGTTATAGCAGCAGTATTGGTAATGGCATTTATCGAGCCTGCACCACTGCTGTTGTTGGTTATATTCTGTATTGTATTTCCTGCTCCAGAACTACCAATAGTTATTGTACCGTTTGAAATTGTATAAATACCATATATATTACAGGCGGCAGTGGTTGTACCTGATGAACCAATCGAAATACTGCCACTGACTGAACTTCCGATATTATTGGAAGTTACTGTGTAATTAGCTGTTCCAGCTAAATAAATACCATAAAAACTATAGCCAATCGCTGCGCCGCCAATTGCTGAAATAGCACCTAAATTATTGTTTTTTATAGAAGTAGCAGTAGCAGTTGAAACATAAATCGGATATATTCCTGTTCCATTGGTAGTTGAAGTAAAATAAATACCTGAAGCTGCAGATCCGGTGCCTGTGACATTTCCTATTGTATTCCCTGTTGTTGTTCCTATGTTTACACCACCAGCAGTTACAATAATTCCGTTAAAGGGGGATCCGCCTGCTACGGAAGCACCACTGGCAGTAGTCCAGTTAATATTATTCAGCGTATTCCCCTGGATATTGCTCACAGGGCTGGCTGCAACGGCGATTTCAATACCCGTAAAACGACCACCGGTATTGATAAACATACCCGTACCTGCAGCAGCTGAATAACCGATTACATTATTATTAACTATATATCCGCCTCCGGAAGCAGTTGCAATATATATACATTTCAGATAATTTGCCGAAGTTAGTCCTGTCCTGGGAAACGTTTGATAAAATTTATTGGTATTTACTGTCCATACAGAGCTGTTTGCCAATACATTGATAGCATTTGCCCCTGAAGTAGAAAACCAGTTGTAAATATTATTTCCTGTTATTGAGATACTATCATTGGAAACTCCAACAGAAGATCCTGACGAAGTAATTGCCATTGAAGGAAAAGTAGTACCGGGACCTGCATCTCCTATATTATTATTACTGATAGTATTATTGTCATTTCCTGTTGTAGTACCTGTCGCGAAAAGTATGGTTCCTGCCAGAGTGGTTGTTGCAGCTGTTGTAGATCCTAATATTGTTGTGTTTGTAATAGTATTGTTACTGGCATCTCCTATAAACCTTATTGTAGAAGTTCCAGCAGTTGTAGCTGTTGAGGTATTAGATATCGTCAATGAGTTCCCGCCGGAATTAAGTCCGTTAATAGTGACTCTATCTGCTCCGTTTAGGTTGATCAATGGTGTTCCTGCAGTTGGAGCACCTGAAATAATTCTGGCACCACTAGGGTTTATAGTGAGCGTAGTCCATACTCCTGCATTTAAGCTATTTGTGCCTGATTCAGTCGAAACATTTGCTGTAATCGTAATTACAATATTGGAACCGGTCTGAATGCCAGCATTAATGGCAGCAAAAGCCCCGGCTGCATTCGTTAGCGAAGTGTATATGCCATTGCCGGCTGTAGCACCACTAACTGTTACTTGTGCATTTATCACCCTTAGGTTGAAAAACAGCAACATTAAAATAATATAATTAAAGCGAAGTTTCATGAAATAAATATATTTTTTGTATTAACAGAATTCTATGAATTATAGTTTGTTAAAATAACTTTTGAATAGCAAATTTATAAAAAAAGTATTGAATAAATAAAAAACAGTCATAATTGTTTTTTGTTAATTCATTTTTTGATTTCTAAGATAAATTATACACTTAATAATTTATGATAATCCATAAGATGAATTATTTTGAAATTTACTAAGTCAAAAAAAAGGTTTTCTTTTAAAAATCAACCCTGATAACGATTTAAAAGTTAACAGGGTTAAATGAAAAAAAATATTTTTCAAATACGTTTATCCGCAATGAAAATAATTATGTACCAGTTTCATAATTTTTTCTTTACTGCAATGAACTTCTTCACGTAAATGTTCATCGTTGAATGCTTTTAATTTTTTGATGGTTCCATCAATCATACTTTTGGAAAAGACGCCATATTTCTCATATATCCCACGTTGTTCTTCCAGTCTCAGTGCTGATTCATAACATGATGCAGGTAAGTGATCCAGTCGTGAGGCTATCTCTTTAAATTCATCGTGAAAAATGTTAACATCCACATAAGTATTTTTTGCAAATTCCAGTGCATTTTCCATTTCAAAACCATGACGAACAGCCACTGTTAATCCGGCCAGCAATAAATACACATCTGCAGATCCATCCGGGCAGCGGAATTCAACCGTTTGTTTGTGCGAAAAATCATGTGCTGCATCTTCTTCCAATGGATTTGCAATTTTTGCCATATTTTTTTTACCTGACCAACCGAGCGGAACTCTCACCAATACAGAACGGTTTCTGTCGCCCCAGCAAATAGTGGTTGGCGCTTCCTGATGAGGGACCAAACGGAAATAGGATGCAGGATTGGTGTTTCCAAAAGCAGTTAATGAAGGAGCCAAAGCCAGATAACCTGCAATGGCTTTTCTGGCAATATCAGAAAGTTTCCCATCTTCCACCATCACATTTTTATCGCCTTTCATCAGGCGGGTATGGATATGCATTCCACTTCCTGCTTTTCCAACCGTAATTTTAGGAGCGAAAGTAATGGTAACCCCATATCTGTATGCCAGCGTACGTAATATCCATTTGGCTATCAGTAATTGATCGGCTGCTTCTTCCAGAGGTGAAGGGCTGAACTCAATTTCATTTTGCTCGTAAATGGTATCATTAATGGTAAAATTTCCTACTTCAGAATGTCCGTATTTTATATTTCCACCTACCATCGCAATGGCATGCATAGATTCTGTTCGAAGCATTTCCCATTTTGTAAATGGGGAGGATTCGTGATATCCACGTTGATCTTCAGCCAGAAATAAATCTTCTTTAGGGCTGATGATGTAATATTCCAATTCGCCCATTACCTGAAATTCGAAGCCTGTTTTTTCTTTTAATTCCTGATGCGCTTTGCGCATAATATTTTCAGGAGAACTATCCATAGGTTCACC
The DNA here is from genome assembly GCA_903899825.1 of uncultured Bacteroidales bacterium. Lineage (GTDB taxonomy): Bacteria > Bacteroidota > Bacteroidia > Bacteroidales > JACABE01 > JACABE01. The sequence goes on from CAIUKU010000248.1 coordinate 21,733, forward strand.
ATCTTTATTAAAATAGGAGCATAAAATATCGATGGTAGGGATTTCGGTAAACGGATTTAAAAAAGCAGTCCGATAACGGGGAACAACATATAAATCGCTGGAACCTGTTTCGATATGTGTAAACAAACTGGAACCATCTACTCTTTCTCCACTGCTTAAAACTGCATCCAGGTGTTCGATGCTGTTGATTACAAAATTCAGACATTTTAATCTGCCATCACCACCAGCGTATCGTAGATTCAACATTTCAATGCCATTTTCCTCAACATATCTTATCAGATCGTTTTTAGTGAACTCAGAAGAAGGTTTTCCCAAAAATTGAACCAAAGGGTTTGGGTTAAGTTTTATATTACTGTTCATTACAAATATTTTTATTTTTTAAATTGGGTCGTCAAACCTACAACTTTTTTTTGAATTATCGCTTGTTTACGGAGGAAATATGCATTGGTTTGTTCTATTTTACCGGAAAATAAAAAATTCTTGTCTTTTTTATAAAATTCTTTCGAAAATATTTTGAAAAAAATCATTTCGATAGTATATTTGTTGCAGTGAATTTTTAAACTTTGGTTCGTTCTGAAAATGTCTGAATTTATTCATTTGCTTAGTATACAGGGTAAACATAAGGTAAAATGAATGTATTTAATCCATCGTGACTGTCTAAAATTGAGCTGTGAAACGCTGGGATTTGTGTTGTGCCACTCAGTGTAATTGATAAATATATTATTACACAGCGTAACACAGAGATTACACAGAGAAACACGGAGAATGAATTTGGGCTTTAAATATGCATAGCTACCGATATTTTTTCCCTATAGGAAAAATCCGGACGCTTCATCTGAATTTCAGCGTAATGCCAAGCTTTTCATTTTATAAAGCCGGGCATGGCCACTGTTTAAATACCTTTACCCTCAAGCTGAATATAAATTGATGATTATTTCTTTATTTTTTTATTGGTAAACTGCCTGACAAAACAGTATTATTAATATATAAAGCTGAATATCATGAACTATTTAACCTATTCCGAAAGGATCAACTATCTTTTCTATTTAATAAAAAACGAAAGGATAAGCTCTCCCAAAATTATAGCTGAACAATTTGGCTGTTCCGAAAAAACCATACGCAATATGATCAACCACCTTAGAAACAAAGGCTTTGAAATAGAATATTGTAAATATAACAAAAAATATTTGCTGAGAAATTAATATACGGAAATACTTTTACCGTCAGTTGTACTTAATTTGTAGCTGATAGTTCATTCATTTATATATTTTTAAAAATTAATAAAATGAAAATCTTAAAAGTATCTTCACTGTTGGTTTTTCTTTATGTTTTTAATGCACACTCCCAACAATCACCTACGTCTTTTTTATTACAAAATATAAATGAACCA
>CAIUKU010000249.1 GCA_903899825.1 uncultured Bacteroidales bacterium
AAACGATCCTTAAACGGAATATATTCTTGTTTTGGAAAAACATTTTTATAGGATGGGCGGATGATACGTTTAGCACTGAATGTAATTTCTTCAATCCGATGGGTACACCAGCCTGCAACTCTAGCCATTGCGAACAAAGGGGTAAAAAGTTCTTTAGGGATACCAATACAGGAATATACAAATCCAGAATAGAAATCAACATTGATACATACTTGATTTTCTGGTCCGTTTCCTTTGAATTCTGCAACAGCATTTGGAGCCAGTTTTTCTACCAGTTCGTATAATTCAAATTCATCTGTTTTATTTTTTTCAATTGCAAGATCCCTTGCTCTTTCCCTTAGCAAAATAGCTCTTGGATCGGAAACAGTATATACAGCATGACCGATTCCGTAAATTTTCCCACTGAGATCATTCACTTTTTTATTCAACATTTTAAAGAGGTATTCATTTACTTCTTTTTCATCTTTCCAATCAGTAAGATTACGTTTCATATCCTCCATCATTTCCAGTACTTTCAGATTAGCACCACCATGTAAAGGTCCTTTTAAAGAACCAATTGCAGCAGTAATTGAAGAATAAATATCTGTTTCACTAGAACTGGTAACACGCATTGTAAAGGTAGAGTTATTACCACCACCATGTTCTGCATGTAATACCAAGGCAAGATCCAATAAATCTGCTTCAAGTTTCGAATAACGGGAATTGCCACCTTTAACAAGATAAAGGAAATTTTCAGCAGTACTCATTACAGTACTCGGATAACGAATGGATAATGTTTTTCCCTGATAAGCATGACTCATTGCCTGATAAGAATAAGCAATAATAGTTGGAAATTTTGCAATGATGTTTAATGTTTGCTCAATCATGTTATGTATAGTCAGTTCATCTGCCCTGGGGTCTAAGGTGTACAATCCTAGAATTGAACGGGATAGCATATTCAAAACATCTCTTCCTTTCATCGTCAAAATCATATTTTTAATGAAAGAATCAGGAAGTTTTCTAAGTTGAGCCATGTGGTCAGTAAACATTTCCAACTCTTCCCTGGAAGGTTGCTTGCCGGTTAAAAGTAAATAAACAGTTTCATCAAAGCCATGCCGTTGATCATTTTTAAAACCATTGGCCAGGTCTTCTATTTCAATTCCCCGGTATAATAATCTTCCCGGTACAGCAATTACTTTATCGCCCTCTTTTTTTATACCAACAACATCACCTACATTTGTTAAACCGGCTAAAACACCTGTTTTATCTTTATTTCGCAAACCTCTTTTAACATCATATTGTTCATAAAATTTGTTATCAATGATACAGGCTTTCTTAACCGATTCTTCTAAGTTTGCTATAAAACTAGTCTTTTCCATTTATTCTCAATTTTAATTGTTTAATATTACATATTTGAAATGATGACATCTGCAAATTCAGATGTTCTCAATAAAGTAGCATTTTCCATCAGACGATGAAAATCATAGGTAACTTTCTTTTGTTGAATTGTAGTATCCATACTCTTATAAATCATATCAGCTACTTCAAACCAACCAAGGTATTCGAACATTAAAGCTCCGGATAAAATAACCGAACCTGGGTTTACTTTGTCAAGTCCTGCATATTTTGGTGCAGTACCATGGGTAGCTTCAAAAATTGCATGACCACTTTCGTAATTAATATTAGCACCCGGAGCTATACCAATTCCTCCTACAATGGCTGCTAACGCATCAGAAATATAATCTCCGTTAAGATTTAAAGTTGCAATTACTGAATAGTCTGAAGGACGGGTCAGGATTTGTTGAAGAAATGCATCTGCTATACAATCTTTTATAATAACTTTTCCCGTATTTTCAGCTTCTTTTTGAGCGTTGATGGCAAATGCTTCTCCTTTTTCTTTAAGGATTTTATTGTATTGTTGCCAGGTAAAAACTTCTTCAGGAAATTCTCTTTCTGCCAATTCGTAGCCCCATTTCATAAAACTACCTTCTGTAAATTTCATGATATTACCTTTATGAACCAGGGTAACAGAAGGAAGTTTTCTGGAAATAGCTAATTTAATAGCTTGTCTGATTAATCTTTCGGAACCTTCCAAAGAAACAGGTTTTACACCAATTGAAGCAGTGTGAGGGAAACGAATTGATTTTACACCCATTTCATCAATTAAAAACCGAATTACTTTTTCAGTTTCAGGCTTACCATGCATAAATTCTATACCTGCATAGATATCTTCAGTATTTTCTCTGAAAATAATCATATCTACATACTCGGGGTGTTTAACAGGACTTGGAACGCCTTTAAAATAACGAACAGGCCGATAGCAAGTATAAAGATCTAATTCCTGACGCAAAGCTACATTTAATGATCGCATTCCTCCACCAATAGGTGTTGTGAGAGGACCTTTAATACCAACAAGATATTCTCTGAAATCAGCCAATGTTTCCTCCGGTAACCAACTTCCCACTTTATTAAATGCTTTTTCTCCGGCAAGTACTTCTTTCCACATTATTTTCTTTTTACCGGAATAAGCTTTTTCTACTGCGGCATCAAATACTCTTATGGAAGCTTTCCATATATCAACTCCTATCCCGTCTCCTTCAATGAATGGAATTATCGGGCAGTCAGGAACTGTTAATTTCCCATTTTTTATTGTAATCTTTTCTGCTGTCATTATTTAAATTTTAATTATTTTTCAATACTTTTTCTATAGGAAAAAACACACCGACTTTTTCACCCTCTTTAATTAAATCATCTACAATAGGTTTGATAAGAGGAACTCCATTTATATTGTTGTAATTAGCATATTCAAATTCTCTCTGACCGGCAACAAGTATTTCATCTCTGTCAACTGCTAAGGGGGAATTTTTTAACAAAGTCATCATATCATCCAATTGAGTTTTAAAATCAATCAATGGTCTGAATGTTTCAATGTTTATAGCCATAAAGAAATGAGAGACTCCGGTTGGTTCTGGTTTTGAGGGAGATCCTACCTGAGTAAGATAATTTCCTCCAGAAAGGATAGAACACAAAATCTCAACTACAATAGCAAGTCCAAATCCTTTATAACCAGCTGTAATCTCCATACCACCCAGCGGAAGCAATGCACCATGTCCGCCTGGTTTAATTTTTGTTGGGTCATCTGTTACCAGTCCGTCTTCATCAATTCCCCATCCCAAAGGTATTTTTTCGTTTTTTTTATCATAAAGTTGTATTTTTCCATAAGCAACAGCACTTGTAGCCATATCTAATACAAATGGATATTCTTTTTGTGAAGGAGCAGCAACACTTATAGGATTGGTTCCCATCACTGCTGTTTTGCCGTAAGTAGGAGCCACCAATGGTTGAGAGTTGGTCATACAAATGCCAATCATTCCATGTTCAAGTGCCATCATTGAATAATATCCGGCAATTCCAAAGTGATTACTATTATTTACAGTGATAGCTGATAGACCAAATTTTTTAGCTTTTGCAATAGCCATCTGCATTGCTTTAAAAGATACAACCTGACCACAACCATTGCCTCCATCAATCAGTGCAGTTGTTGGAGTCTCAGATATAATTTTAAAAGGTGTAGTTGGATCAATATAATCTTTACTGATTCTGCTTCCATAATAAGAACCTAAACGTAACAAACCATGTGATTCAACACCTCTCAAATCAGCAGAAATAAGGACTTCGCCAACTATTTTAGCATCTTCCTCTGGAACACCTAACTTTGACATATAACGGACTACAAAGTCCATAAGATCTTCCTTTTTAAATCTCAATTCTTTTTCCATATAACTATTGATATTTCGTAATTATTTATTTGATTTTCTAATTAAATTCAATGCACTGCCTGACTTGAACCATTCTATCTGAGCTTTATTATAAGAATGCTTTGCCATTATTTTATCTGATGATCCGTTACTATGATTTATTTCTATTTCAATTTGTTGATCAGGTGAAAATTCTTTTAATCCTAAAACATTGATTGTATCGTTTTCCTGTATTTTTTCATAATCTTCTTTATGAACGAAAGTAAGGGCAAGTATTCCTTGTTTTTTAAGATTGGTTTCATGAATACGTGCAAAGGATTTTACAAGCACAGTTTTAACATTGAGAAAGCGTGGTTCCATCGCAGCATGTTCACGGGAAGAACCTTCTCCAAAGTTCTCTTCACCAACTACAATAGAACTTAAACCGGAAAGTTTATATGCCATTGCAACATTTGGAACTGTATCGTAATCAGAAGTTAATTGATTGAGAATGCAATTGGTTTCATTGTTAAAATAATTAACAGCACCAATCATGTAGTTTTTTGAAATATTTTCAAGATGCCCCCTGTATTTTAACCAGGTTCCGGCCATTGAAATATGATCTGTTGTACATTTACCCTTTGCTTTGATTAATAATGGCTGATTCAGAAAATCAAACCCATTCCATTCTTCAAATGGTAATAAATATTGAAGTCTGTCTGATTGGGAATCAATGCTTACTTTAAGGTCTTTGCCATTTATGGCTGGTTTTTGATATCCATTATTTAAAGTCGTACCAAAACCTTTGGGAGGCAAATCGTATCCTTTTGGTTCTTCTAACATCACTTCAATACCATCAGAATTAAATAATTTATCAGTTAAAGGATTAAAACCAAGGTTACCGGCTATTGTCAATGCAGTTACAATTTCAGGCGAAGCTACAAATGCATGTGTATTGGGATTTCCATCAGCACGTTTTGCGAAATTTCTGTTAAAAGAGTGAATGATAGCGTTTACCTGTCCTTTTTCAGCGCCATCACGGCTCCATTGCCCTATACATGAACCGCAGGCATTGGCAAATATTTTCCCTCCGATTTTATTAAATATTTCAAAATAACCATCCCGTTCAGAAATCGCACGTATTTGTTCAGATCCAGGAGTAATTGTAAATTCTGATTTTGCAGTTAATTTCTTATTTACAGCATCTTTAACAACTGAGGCTGCTCTTGATATATCTTCATAAGATGAATTGGTGCAAGAACCAATTAAACCTACGTCTATTTTAGAGGGCCAACCATTATTAATGATTGCATCCTTCATTTTTGAAATTGGGGTAGCTAAATCAGGAGTGAAAGGACCATTTATATATGGTTCCAGTTCAGATAAATTAATTTCAATTAACTGGTCATAAAATTTTTCAGGATGCAGATAAACTTCATCATCTGATCTTAAATGTTCTTTATTCTCAGCTGCAAGTATTGCTACTTCTTCTCTTCCGGTAGCTTTAAGATATTTTTCCATTGCATCATCATAGGCAAATATTGAACAGGTTGCACCAATTTCGGAGCAGACTCATACATTCAATTTCGAAACTTTTAACCATATCAAAATATTTTTTTCCCAATCAATTTAGACCGAAATCCGTTTACCAGCTTACCAGCTTGCCAACTTAC
>CAIUKU010000250.1 GCA_903899825.1 uncultured Bacteroidales bacterium
AGCCTGAGCTGTTGAAGTTTTTAAGGTGTAGAAATAGGTTCCAATGCATAAATTAGCTAAATCTACATCTACAGAGTAATTACCTTTATCTTGTGTGCCTTGAGGTAAGGTCTTTACAGTTCTGCCTGTTATATCAGTGATAAGGATGCTGACTTGTTCACTGTTTTTTAATTCATAGGAAATTTTTGTTGCGTTATTTGCAGGATTGGGCATACAACCAAATAAACTAATGTTATTATTAATCTCGTTTATCCCTATGATATTTGGATTAAAAACTGTACGAATCATCATTGCAGGAACGTTACCACTTTCCCATATATACCATGTATTTGCTGTAGGATCAAAATACAACGAAGTTTGTTCCCATTGTGGAATCCCTGAATTATCTGCAGCTATTTTAACGGTATCAGATCCTCCAAAAACCTGCACACCTACCCAATACATTGAATCTTTTTGCATGGTATAACCGGAAGTAAATGGAAGTGTAATAGATGTAGGGTTAACGCCTCCTCCAGCTGGAATATCAGCAGCGGTTAAATAATAATTAGCTGATTGAGCTACAATGGTTCTTGTTGCAGTTGCAGCAAAATATTTATATAATACTGCTTTCACTTTTGAACCAGGTTTTGTTTCATTGTTAACAACGAAATTTACACCATAGGCCATTCTGTTCAGATTAACCTGAAATCTGTTAGCTGCGGTATAAGGATCAGCTGCAGTGCCTGTAGCTCCTGCCCATCTTGAACCATTGTAAGTATTGTTATCCCTTGAATATTTACAGGTATCACAAATAACATTGATACTGAATGTATCCTGTGAAACGCGGGGTAATGCATCACTGGATAAATAGGATGTGATTTTGTAAGTGCCTAAAGTAGTTGGAGGTGTAAAAAAATAATCATTTAAAATGAACCAGTCAGCAAGACTTGTGTTTGAATAAAGAGTTGTATCATTGCTTGTTGAATCTGCACCTGTTGACAATGCAACAGCATGTAATTTTACATGGGTTTGAGTAATGAATCCAAAATTAGAAATATCAGCATCACAATACATCGGTCTTCCTAAGCCGGAGGGAATCTGAGTATAGCCATCATGAAACGTAATTCTGTCTGCTGTTAAATTGCTGTTAGCCATGTCTTCAATGGCAATATCATCTAAATCTAAGCTGGCACCATCAACACCCTGGTATTGGAAAGCAACTTTAAAAGTTGTGCTTGTTGCATAAGCAGATAAAGAAATAAGTTTCTGATAATAGGTAAAACTAGTAAATACGCCGGCACTGTCTTCAGTAAATAAGGTTGTCCAGGTAGTACCATTGTCTGTACTGACTTTCACGCGAAAATCATAATTATTATTTGGACTTACACCCCAATAATAACTCATATTCCACCAGAATTTTAAACAAGGATTGGTAAGCGTTGTAAGGTTTACAGAAGGTGAAATGAGCCATTCATTTTGAGGAACCAATGCAGGGTCGTATTCAATAAATGCATCCTTTGTCCCAGTATGAGCGCCGGTTCCGGATTTCCATTGATAAACAGCATTGGTTGTTCCGTTTTGTTTGACCCATCCTGTAGGAGGAAAAGTAGCACCCTCAAAACCCTGGGTCAAAACTGATGCTTTTGTGTTTAAAGTTGTGTTTTTATCAAAATACTGACTTAGATTTTGATATTTTCCTTCTTCAATAGCTTTGGTTTTTGTGGGTTTAAGCCCTGCGTTTTGTCCAAAACTCAACATACTGCTAAATGAAAGCAATAAGATAAAAGATAAAAATTTTTTCATTTTTTTAAAATTTAAGTTAAACAATTTTTTTTACAAATTTAGGAATAATATTTAAAATTACTGATAATATTCAAAATAAAAAGCTACCAGCTTCCGCCGGCACCACCACCGCCAAAACTACCGCCTCCAAAACCGCCGAAACCACCGCCTCCGCCACTGCTTCCTCCCGAAGAAAAGTTTCCCCAACTTCCGCTGCCACTATTGTTTAATGCTGAAAGCAAAAACAATGAAGTCCAGAATGAAGTATTTTTTCCTCCGCCCATTGTATTATTTCCCCCTTTTTTAATCATTAGTAAAACGATCAGGATGATAAATATAGGGATTAAAAAAGCAAAGGCCTTTGGTTTTGATTTAGCATTTTTACTGTATCCAGCCGGAAATTCACCCGATGCCAGCTGCATCAGAATTGAAGTTGCCTGGTCTAAACCTGCATAAAATCTGTTTTCCCGAAAATTGGGAATCATTTCATTTTCAACAATTCTTCTTGACAACGCATCCGTAATAACGGGTTCTAATCCATATCCAACAGCAATAAATGCACCTCTTTCACCTTTTTTACCTGTTGGTTTTATAAGGATTAACACACCATTGTTACTGCCTTTTTGTCCAATCCCCCAGCTTTCTGCAATTTTAAATGCATAATCAGCTTTGTCGTAACCTAACAGATCATCCACCATTAAAACAACAATCTGTGTCGATGTTGAATCAGCATAGGTTACTAATTTGGTTTCCAACTGATTGACTTCTTCCGGAGACAAGGTATTGGTATAATCATTTACCAGTCGCTGCGGATTGGGCTTATCGGGCAGATTTTGAGATGAAGCTATGTAAGGCAATACAACAATCAAAGCCAGTATCCACTGCTTTGAAAAATACCTGATAAAATTTATAATGTAATTTGACATTTTTTGAGACATTAAAGAATGAAAAAGCTTGTACCTTTGTTAGTTTTGATATTTTTTGTTATATTTGCCTGTTATTCAGACAGATAAATTTGTTATTACAGATGCTTTTCGCTGATTCAATGACTTACATATAAATTTTAAAAATATTTTTCTTCCTATTTTTAATCGCATAAATTTAAGCATTCTTACACCTGATTATTTGTAAAATCAGTTAACGGTAGTAATAAATCAGTTAACGGTTTATCTAAAAATCAATTCATTTTAGTTATTTTCATAAGAAATTTCATTTGACAGTTCATCTACATCATCCATTTGATGCGGAAAATATTTTTTTAGCTGCTCACCTGTTTTGGTAACAGCCAGTATTAATCCTTCTGTAAATCTGGCTTCTCTGAAACGGACCAGCATTTCATCCTTAATGGAATCCCAGAAATTTTCGGGAACCACGGCATTGATACCTGCATCACCAATAATTGAAAATTTACGGTGGTTTAAAGCAAGATAAATCAAAACTGCATTGCGCAATTTTGTTTTCTTCATTCCTAATTTTTCAAAAACAAAAGAGGAACGATCGAGTACTTCTCCGGGACAATTGTTTTCGATATGTATGCGTATTTCACCCGAAGTATCTAACTCTGCGTTTAAAATGGCCTGTTTGATGTCTTCTTTTTGTTCTTTGGTGAAGAACTGAGCTGATTGTGTTCCCATTATCTGCGTTTAAATTGTATAAAGCTAAAATGTATAAATGATAAATACTGAGACTATCCATCAACAGGGTAGTCTCAGTATTATGGTATTTAAAAGCCTTTTAGAATTTTACTTCCGGCGCTTTTTCAGCACCGGCTGTAGCTTCAAAATATGCTTTTTTCTCAAATCCAAACATCCCTGCGAACATATTATTCGGGAATCGGCGAATGAAAGAATTGTATTTTTGAGCTTCCTCGTTGAATTTATTTCTTTCAACATTGATTCTGTTCTCAGTTCCTTCCAGTTGAGACTGGAGTTCCAGGAAGTTTTGAGTAGCTTTTAATTCCGGATATTTTTCAACCACTACCATTAACTTTGACAAAGCAGAACTTAATCCGTTTTGTGCCTGTTGAAATTGTTGCATATTGGCAGCCGTCATTTTTGTAGGGTCAATACTCACTGAAGTAGCTTTGGCACGGGCTTCCACAACTCCGGTTAAAGTTTGCTGTTCAAAATTGGCAACTCCTTTTACGGTGTTTACCAGATTGGGAATTAAATCCGATCTGCGCTGGTAAGCACTTTCTACTTTAGCCCACTGACTGTTTACGCCTTCTTCTAAATTAGGCATTTTGTTGTACATTCTTACTGCTGATCCTAATAACAGGAGTACAAATGCTATGACCACTATTGCGATGATCCATCCTTTACTTAAATTCATAATTTTGATTTTTTTGATTTATAAATTGTTTTTGTTTGATACAAAAATACTATAAAATTTTGATTATTATAGCTTTTGTAATTATTTAATTATTTCAACACTTCTTTTGATAAATTTGGTCAGGGCTTCACCTTTTAAAAGGTTTTGAGAAAGCAAAGCCAGATCTGTCAGTTGTTTTACGGTTTTCTGCTGATTGTCTGCATCGGTATCGTTCAGTATTTGCGAAATCAAAGGATGGTTGATATTGACCACCATGTTATACATATCGGGCATAGTTCCCATATACGACATACCGCCACCCATGGCCGACATATCTTTCATTCTCCGCATAAATTCAGACTGAGTAATTAGTACCGGCTGATCGCTTTCGCTCATGCTTTCCATTACAATGGTAAATTTTGATTTCTCAACAGCGTTTTCAAAAATCGGTTTCAGTTTTTCTTTTTCAGCATCATTTAATTTAGCTGGAATTTCTTCGTCTTTTTTAATGAGTTTGTCAATGGTATCCGCATCTACTCTCACAAAACTCGTATTTTCCAGTTTTCTTTCCATCAGATTGATAAAGTGGCTGTCCAGCACACCATCCATCACCAGCACATCATAGCCTTTGTCTTTGGCCTGTTGGATATAACTGTGCTGATCTTCAGCATTGCTGGTGTACAGATAAACTAACTTTTTATCTTTATCGGTCTGTAAATCCTTAATGGTATCTTTGTAAGTTTCTAAGGGGAAGTATTTTCCTTCTGTATTTTTAAACAAACAGAATTTTTCGGCTCTTTCGGCAAATTTTTCCTCGGTAATCATACCGTACTCTATAAATACCTTGATATCATCCCATTTGGCTTCAAATTCCTCTCTTTTGTTTTTGAAAATATCTTCCAGTTTATCTGCAACTTTTTTGGTGATATGGCTCGAAATCTTTTTTACGTTGGCATCACTTTGAAGGTAACTGCGTGAAACATTCAGCGGAATATCCGGTGAATCAAGCACACCATGCAGCAATGTCAAAAAGTCAGGAACGATGCCTTCTACCGAATCGGTTACAAATACCTGATTGCAGTACAATTGAATTTTGTCTTTCTGTACTTCCAGGTTTTTCTTCACTTTAGGAAAATACAATACGCCGGTAAGGTTAAAAGGATAATCCACATTCAGATGAATGTTGAACAAGGGTTCATCAAATGTATAAGGATACAGTTCGTGGTAGAATTTCGTATAATCCTCATCCGTTAATTCCGAAGGTTTTATTGTCCATAATGGTTTGGTATTGTTGATGATGCGGGGTTTTTCCACTTCAATGCTTTTGTCCTCGCCTTTTTCATCTTTTTCGCCTTCAATTTTTTCCCAGGTTTTCTCGGTTCCGAACTGTATGGCTACCGGCAGAAATTTACAATATTTTTTAAGTAAATCCAGCAATTTGTGTTCTTCCAGAAATGCTTCCGAATCTTCGGCAATATGAAGAATAATATCGGTTCCTCTTTCTTTTTTCTTAATATCGCTCAGGCTGTATTCAGGACTGCCGTCACATACCCATTTTACAGCTTTGCTATCGGCTATATACGATTTGGTATGGATTTCAACTTCAGAAGACACCATAAACGAGGAATAAAAACCCAGACCAAAATGTCCGATCAGGGCATGGGCATCGGCTTCAGATTTATCTTTGTATTTTTCAACAAATTCTTCGGCACCCGAAAAAGCAATCTGGTTGATGTATTTTTCAACTTCTTCGGCTGTCATTCCTATCCCTTTATCGCTGATGGTAATGGTTTTTTTGTCTTTATCAAAACTCACCTGTATGGTCAAATCGCCCAGTTCACCTTTGAATTTGCCTAATGAAGAAAGTGTTTTTAATTTCTGACTTGCATCTACCGCGTTGGAAATGAGTTCCCTCAAGAAAATCTCATGATCTGAATACAGAAACTTTTTAATAATAGGGAAAATATTTTCCGTTTGAACATTAATTTTACCTTTTTGCATCGTAATTATTTTTTTAATTTTTCCTGACTGTATCAAAGCCTATGCCAATAAAAAAACATGACAAAATGTCATGTTTTGAAATTCCTGATATGGGAAATAGGGGTTGGAAGATGGAAAACGGAAGTCAGAAGTCAGAAGTCGGAAGTCAGAAGTCGGAAGATGGAAGACAGAAGATGGAAGACAGAAGATGGAAGTTAGTGGACGCTGAGTTAATCTGCTTTTCCTTTTTACTTTAACCTTTTTAC
>CAIUKU010000251.1 GCA_903899825.1 uncultured Bacteroidales bacterium
CACCCCAAACATAAACAATTGATAGTCATTTCGAACGAAGTGAGAAATCTCAATAATATTACTTTGTAAAAGTTTTTCGGACATAAGTGAAAATAATACATAGAAATGACAGCATTGTAAATTATCTTGTCTGAAATATTTCCTGATTCATCCCCCACTTTTTATATTTTAGCTGAAAATATTCCGGCTTCGTCGGATAAAAATTGTAAATTATTTCAAATCAATGTTATTTTGCATCCTAAAAAAAATAATAAAATGAAAAAGCCAATTATCTTTTTAAGTTATATACTTCTCAGTATTTTTTTTGTTACTGCCTCCAATTCACCAACAGCAACAATTCGCGGTACAATCATTGATCGTGTAAGCAGAACAACCTTACCCGGAGCCAATATTGTTTTATTAAACACCAATCCTTTTACAGGTACTTCCAGCAATGCTGAAGGCAAATTCCGACTGGAGAATGTAAATGTAGGGCGGGTGAGTTTAAAAGTTAGTTTTATCGGTTACAAAGACGTTTATTTAAACAATCTTACCTTAAATACAGGTAAAGAACTGGTACTCGAAATAGAAATGGACGAAAATGTAATTACTCAAAAAACGGTTGAGATTATTGCTAATGTTGACAAATCAAATACCATTAATAAAATGACTACTGTAAGTGCCAGAAGTTTTACAGTAGAAGAAACCGGACGTTATGCAGGGTCCCGCAATGATGTGGCACGTATGGCTTCTAATTATGCAGGTATTGTGGGCAGCAACGATGCACGTAATGACATTATTATCCGTGGAAATACACCTTCCGGATTGCTTTGGAGACTGGAAGGCGTTGACATTCCCAATCCAAATCATTGGGGAGCATTGTCAGCAACAGGAGGTCCTGTTTGTATTCTAAACAACAATGTATTGTCAAATTCCGACTTTTTAACGGCTGCTTTTCCTGCTGAATATGGAAATGCCATTTCGGGTGTTTTCGATTTAAAAATGCGGAATGGTAACAACGAAAAGCATGAGTTTTTGGGACAAATTGGTTTTAATGGTTTTGAACTCGGTGCAGAAGGCCCTATAAATAAAAAGAATGGCTCTTCATATCTTATCAATGCAAGGTATTCAACACTTGAAGCAATGGAAAAACTGGGAGCAGATTTTGGTACAGGAAGTGGTATACCCAAATATAAGGATTTTTCAATGAAACTGAATTTTCCGAAAACCAAACTGGGTAGTTTTTCTGTTTTTGCATTAGGTGGTATCAGTGATATTGAAATGTGGGATTCCCGTAAAGATACTATAAAAGAGAAAGTGGATTATTATGGAGGAGAAGGCTTGACCTTACCAATGGCTCCGATATGATTGCCGGTGGTATTACTCATACTTATTTCTGGAGGAGTAATACTTATTCCCGACTGAGCCTTTCGGCAGCAAGTCATAATTTTGAAACCATTGTTGATTCATTATCTAAAGCTAATAATTCAAAAATACCAAATTATCGCAATAATCTTACTGAAAATTATCTGACAATTTCTTTCTTTTTGAATCACAAAATGAATAGCAGAAGTTTTGTTAAAACCGGTTTCTTTTTAAAAGGAATGGGTTTTAAATTAGATGAGCAGATATATAACAATACAGACCTTGCATTGCGGACTGTAACTGATTTTAATGGAAATACATACTTATTTCAACCCTATATTCAGTATCAGTACAAATTTAATGATGCTTTAACCCTGAATACAGGTTTACATGCAATGTATTATGGTTTAAACAAAGATTATTCAATAGAACCAAGAGCAGGCCTGAAATGGAGTTTTGCTGGCAATCAGTCGCTTAATTTAGGATATGGAATGCACAGCCAATTGAATTCTATCAGTGTTTATTTTCGTCAGAGCAAAATGCCTGATGGTAGTTATCAACGCTTGAACGAAAACATCGGAATGTTGAGTAGCCAGCATTTTGTGCTGGGTTACGACCGTAATATTACAGAATTTGTCCGTATAAAAGCAGAAGTTTATTATCAATACCTGGCGCATGCAGCCGTGAATGGAGGAATCAATAATTATTATTCATTGTTAAATGAAGGTGCTAATTTTGGATATGCTACTCCGGATACTTTAAAAGCAACAGGTACTGGTTATAACTATGGAATTGAATTTACACTGGAGCATTTTCTGAACAAAGGATTTTATTATCTGTTAACTGCTTCTGTATTTGAATCGAAATACAAAGGCAGTGATAAAATCGAACGAAATACGGCTTTTAATGGAAATTATGTTATAAATGCATTGATAGGTAAAGAGTTTGTACTTGGCAACAGTAAGAAAGAGCAAAAAATTAAAAATATTCTCAGTTTTGATATAAAAACTACCTATGCCGGAGGTCAGCGATATACTCCCAGTAACGTTTTATTTAATCCTTTCAGTGGAAAATATTACAGGGAATATGATGAAAATAAAGCGTATAGTTTACAATATAAGGACTATTCCCGTACCGATTTAAAGATAACATACCGCAGGAATGGAAGAAAAATTACCCAGGAATGGGGGATAGATATACAGAATGTTTTTAACCAAACCAATGTATATGCCGAGAAATTCAATCAAAAAACTGGTGAAAAATCTTTTACCAATCAAATTGGTATCATGATCATCCCTCAGTACAGAATCATTTTTTAATAATGAGGCTTACTCTTATAATAAAGTCTTGAAGAATTAAACATGCCTTGAATGAAATTTAAAGTCAAAAAATTAATACCATAAAAAATGTTTCAAACAATATTAGGTTCAGGAGGTGCTATTGGGATTCCACTTGCCAAAGAATTAATAAACTATACTGACAAAATCAGACTGGTCAGCAGAAATCCTATAAAGGTTAATCAAACAGATGAGGTTTTTCCTTTTGATGTGAACAATCTAAGTCAGGTGGATAAAGCAATTGCAGGGAGTGACGTGGTTTACGTTTGCATAGGTTTTGAATACAATACCAAAATCTGGCGAAAAATATGGCCTCCTTTTATGCAGGAAGTAATAAATGCATGTAAAAAACACAATACAAAACTGGTTTTTTTTGACAATATATATATGTATGCAAAATCAGCCATCCCTTATATGACAGAAGATTCAACGATATTACCTCCAAGTGAAAAGGGAATCGTAAGAACAATACTTCATGAAATGATTATCAACGAAGTGGAAAAGAATCAGCTGACAGCTCTTATCGCCAGATCGGCCGACTTTTATGGTCCAGATAATAGAAACAGTGTTTTAAATACCATGGTAGTTGATAATTTATTAAAAGGGAAAAAAGCACAGGCATTTGGTGATATTCATAAAATTCATACTTATACTTATACACCAGATGCGGCTAAAGCTACTGCAATCCTGGGGAATACCGGAGATGCCTACAATCAGATCTGGCATGTTCCAACAACTAAACAAAAGATCACAACTATGGAATGGATTGAATTGATAGCAAAAGAACTCAACAAAGAAGCAAAATATCAGCAGGTGCCCACATGGCTGATTCATCTGTTGGGCATTTTTGTTCCAATAATGAGAGAATTTCCGGAGATGCTTTACCAATATGAGCAGGATTATATTTTTGACAGCAGTAAATTCGAAAAACGATTTGGAATATTGGCAACTTCTCCTGTAGAGGGGGTAAGAAAAATGCTGGGAAACAGGATATATTAATTATCATTACACTAAAGAATATGAAAGAAATTAAAAGTAAAAACGAAGTATTCTACGATAAAGTAGTAATGATAGGCGGAATATTAATACTGGGGCTAGTTATCCCTGTTATCGTAGGATTAATTGCTAATTCTCCTTTCGTTCAGATTTTGACGAATATGTTTTTCTCAACTATAAGTACCGCAGCATTGTGGTTAGGTTGCAGTTATATTATTTTTAAGCTCTGGAAAATTTTTCCCTGGGAAAAGCATCCTTTAAAGCACATTGTCTCTGAAATAATTTTTATTGCTTTATATAATTTATTGATTGTTGGAATGATTTTTATGATAGGCGCGATTGTATTAACAGACGTGGCATCTGAAAAATACTTTTTCTTTGATATCTATACAAGTTGTGTGATTCTATCTCTGGTTATTTCTTTTATTCACGAAGGGGTATTCCTGTATATAATGTGGATGAAATCAGAAAAAAGATCTCAGGAGCTGATGAAAGAGAGCTTATTGTCTCAGTTTGAAACTCTGAAAAATCAGGTCAATCCACATTTTTTGTTCAATAGTTTTAATACCCTTATTACCCTTATTGAAGAAGATAAAGATACAGCGGTAGAATATGTTCAGAAATTATCTGATTTTTTCCGTACGATCCTGCAATTGCGTGATAAATCAATGATCAGCTTACAGGAAGAACTGGAGTTGATTAAAACCTATGGTTTCTTACAAATGAAACGCTATGGTGATAATCTGGTATTGAAAAACAGTATTCCGTCCAATGTATTATCTAAAGGTGTTGCACCACTTACTTTGCAAATGCTGGTCGAAAATGCTATCAAACACAATGTAATTGCCACTGGAAGGCCCCTGAATATTGAGGTTTCGCTTACCGGGAACAATTACATTCTTGTAAAGAACAATATTCAAAAACGTACTGATGAAGAACCTTCTGCTGGTTTAGGATTGCAAAATATCCGCAACCGGTATAAGTTTTTATCTGATAAAGAAGTGGAAATCATTATATCTTCTCAATATTTCTCTGTAGCAATCCCTTTACTGGAAGAAATAGAGAATAAGTGAGACAAAAGCCAAGCTATAATTAGTTCATAAATGCTATATTTATGCTGACAATACTATTTCTCAATGCGCATTTTATTTTTATATTTGCATGGATATTTGAGAATAATAAAAAATTGATCAGGATAGTTTTTTAAAGCGATACAGTAATAAATATTTAAATGAAGACAAAAGCAGAACAAGCGGTAGAAGTTTTTAAAAACAATTACAATTGTGCACAATCTGTCTTATCTGTTTTTGCAGAGGAATCAGGGATAACAAAAGACACTGCACTTAAAATAGCCAACCCGTTTGGAGCCGGTATTGCTTATATGCAGCAATGCTGTGGTGCTGTGAGCGGAGCATTAATGGCAATAGGTCTGAAATATGGAAAAGGAGAAAACGGAAGTGACGAAGATAAAAAAAATGCGTACGATAAGTCTAAAACTTTCATATCTGAATTTAAGAAAGTGCATAAAACAGTCTGTTGCCGGGAGTTATTAGATAATATCGACATGAATTCGGAGGAAGGAATGGCAAAAATACTGGAACTTGATTTATTTCGCTTACATTGTGCAAATTATATAATGGATGCGGTGAAAATTACTGAGAAAATACTAAAAAATGAAATGTCCATCCCGAAATTTCGGGAACAACCAAAATGAATATTTCGTGGACATTCCACGGGCGAAATATGAATGCAATTTAAAATTATAACGACATAAATCAAACAATATCTGCAATTTAATTAAATATTAACACGTGAAAATACTCATTGTTGAAGATGAACAAACAGCTGCCCGTCGTTTGATAAGATTGGTCAAGGAAATACTGCCTGATGCCGAAATTATAGATAATTTCGAAACCATCAGTGATACGGTAGGATGGCTTATGGTTAACAAACAACCCGATTTGATATTGATGGATATCCACCTTGCAGACGGAAGCTGTTTTGAAATTTTTAAGCAAATTCAGGTAACGGCTCCGGTTATTTTTATTACAGCCTATGATCAATATGCCATACAGGCATTTAAGGTAAACAGCATTGATTATTTACTGAAACCTGTTAAAAAGGAAGAACTGGCATTGAGTCTTGTGAAATGGAAAAATTCACGTCACGAAGTGGATTTTACAGCTTTAATAGCACAGATGGTTCAAAAAACGAAAGAAACACCCCATCGCTTTGTTGTAAAATACGGTCAATACCTAAAGGCGATTGATACCAATGAAATAGCTGTTTTTTATGCGGAAGATAAAAGCATTTATATGCTCACTTTCGATAAACAAACTTATCCGATCGACTTTTCACTGGAAAAGCTTACCGAAATGCTGGATAGTAAAACTTTTTTCCGTATAAACAGAGGTGTTATCATCAATTACAATGCCATCGGACAAATGTATTCTCATTTCAAAGGGCGTATTAAAATTGAAACATTGCTTCCTTGTCCTGTTGAAACCTATGTTAGTGCCGACAGAGCTCAATCTTTCAAACAATGGTTATCCGGGAAAAGTGGTATATAGTATTCAAGTAATCAAATAAATTTTCCTGTTTGCAAAGACCTATCATTTCGATATGAAACTTGCTGTATTCTGGGAAAAATAGCAAATCAGACTACCATATATATTTCAATAATTGAAAATTTATTTAAATTTTTTATTGATAGATAGAATTTTTTATTATTTTTGCCAACTGGTTAAACTATTTGATTAAACCATTTAATAAAATTAATATGAGCTTAAAAGAAACGGATACAGAGCAGATTATATTAATGGCTGCCAAAGAAGTCTTTTTCAAAAAAGGGTATGATGGTGCCCGTATGCAGGAAATTGCCGACGAAGCCGGAATGAATAAAGCATTGTTACACTATTATTTTC
The DNA here is from genome assembly GCA_903899825.1 of uncultured Bacteroidales bacterium. GTDB lineage: Bacteria > Bacteroidota > Bacteroidia > Bacteroidales > JACABE01 > JACABE01. Next base: position 6,602 of record CAIUKU010000251.1, read on the forward strand.
GTAGCAAGGACAAGCTTTTTGAAGCAATTTTCAATGATGCATTCCAAAAATTTATTCCGCGTGTTGTTGAAAAAATGAATTCAAATGCCAGCTTTGAAGAAAAAGTTGAAACTTTTGTTGAAAATTATATCACAACCATAATTGAAGTACCACAGATTCCTATATTTATACTAACTGAATTGCACAGAAACCCAGAAAGAATTGTTGGTATGATGAAAAGAATGGGAGTTCAGCCTCAGCAAATTTTAGCGGGAATGAAACAAGATATTAAAGAAGGAAAAATAAGAGACATTGATCCGAGGCATTTAATAATTAACATTGTAGCATTATGTGTATTTCCATTTGCAGCCAAACCATTGTTGCAAAATATTTTATTTGATAATAATTCAGGCGATTATCACAAATTTTTATTGGAACGAAAAAAAGAAGTTTGTCAGTTTATTATTAATTCAGTAAAAATATGAAGAAATTATTTTTTATTTTTTTGAGCTTTGCAATGATGCATGTGAATGCTCAAAGTATTGATATACAATTATGTTATCAAAAAACAGCAGAAAATTATCCTTTGATAAAGCAAAAGGAAATGATAGATAAAATCGGCGAATTAAAAATTAAAAATCTGAATAGCAATTATTTACCGCAGGTAAATCTGAATGCTCAAGCAACTTATCAATCAGATGTAACCAAATTGTCATTGAATGTTCCGGGTATTAAAATTCCGGAAAATTCTAAGGATCAATATAAAGCCAGTTTGGATATCAATCAACTGATTTGGGATGGCGGTAGTATTTCCGGACAAAGGAAAGTGGAAAGTAGTAATACACAAATTGATCAGCAGAACCTTGAAACCGAAATTTACAAACTTAAAGAAAGGGTTAATCAGTTGTATTTTACTATACTGATGCTTAAAAAAAACAATGAATTGCTTGAAATTACAAAAAAAGATATCAGTCTGAAATTACAAAAAATTGAATCGGGTGTAAAGAATGGTATGATAAATGAAAGCAATGCTGATAATCTGAAAGCTGAGATTATTAAAATTGATCAAAAAATGATTGAAATTCAGTCAACTGAAAAAGCTAATATAGAAATACTTAAAGAACTTACAGGGATAAATATATCTAATAATTCTGTATTTATAAACCCTGAAATTGCAGTTAACTCAACTATCTTTGAAAACAATCGTCCTGAATTAAAGTCATTTGAAATTAATAAAAACAAATTATCTGCAACACAAAATGTATTGTCTTCCAAGCTGATGCCAAAAATTTATGGTTTTGGTCAATTAGGTTATGGCAGACCGGGATTGAATATGCTTTCAAATGATTTTCAATCGTTTTATATTGTTGGTGTAAAACTTAGCTGGAATCTCTGGAACTGGAATCAAACCAAAACTGACAATAAAATACTGGATATTCAAAAAGGTATTATTAACAATAGCAGAGAAACCTATCAAAAGAACATGAAAATGGCTTATCAACGTGATGTTGCAGAAATTGACAAGTTTACTGAATTGATTTTGAAAGACTTGGAAATTATCAACCTGAAAACAAAAATTGCTAAAAATTCTTCATCTCAATTTGATAACGGCTATATTACTTCCAATGATTATCTGAATGATGTAAATGGCGAAACCATGGCAAAAATAAATTACGAAATACATAAAATACAATTGATAAAGGCAAAATACGATTATTTAGTAAATCTTGGAAAAATGTAAATGCCTAAAGTATTTAGAATACTTGAAAATAATGAGTTAAAAAATTAATATCAATTAATAATAATGAATAAAGAGGAAAATATAAGAATATGTCCTGTAGAAAAGGCGGGAGGACTTGATAATTCTTTAAGAAGATTATTGCAAAACCCTCAAAAAATACTAAGGCCGTACATTAATAAAGGGATGACTGTTCTTGATATAGGTTGTGGACCAGGCTTTTTTTCAATTGAAATTGCAAAAATGCTAAGTAATTCAGGGAAAGTAATTGCTGCTGATTTGCAAGAAGGAATGCTTGAAAAGTTAATCCAAAAGATAAGAGGAACAGAGTTAGAACAAATAATTGAAATCCACAAATGCCAAAATGATAATATTGGTTTTAAAGAAAACGTGGATTTTGTGTTGGCTTTCTATATGATACATGAAGTGCCAAATCAGGATAAACTATTTTTGGAATTGAAATCAATTTTAAAACCTAATGGAATGATATACATTATTGAGCCGAAGTTTCATGTTTCAAAAAAATCTTTTGACGACATGATCAATAGAATAATAAATATTGGATTTGAAATAATAGATAGACCAAAAGTATTTTTTAGTCGAACTGTTTTATTAACAATTAAGAAAAAAAACTTGTTATGAGAAAAATATATATAATGCTTGCTTTACTTGCTTTTACAGCAGTTTCTTGCAACAAAAACAATGAAAAATCAGATGCTTACGGTAATTTTGAAGCTACCGAAGTAATTATTGCCTCTCAAGGTAACGGTAAAATTCTGATGTTGGACATTACCGAAGGTAAAGTATTGAAATCGGGTGAAACTTATGGTTTTGTGGATACGACCGATCTTTATTTAAAAAAAGAACAGCTACTTGCTCAAAAGGAAGCGGTTTCTACCAAAACCAATAATATAATAGCTCAGATTGATGTTTTGAAGCAACAAAGAAAAAACCTTGAAGTTGACAAGGCTAGAATTATGAAAATGAATAAAGATGGTGCAGCAACCCAAAAACAAGTAGATGATGTTAATGGAGGCATTGATGTCGTTAACAAGCAAATAGCTTCCGTGCAAACTCAGAATAGCAGCGTTTTTAAAGAAATTAACGGTTTGGAAAAACAAATTGAGCAACTGGAATCTTCTATTCAAAAGTGCTATTTTACAAACACTAACAATGGAACTGTTTTGGTAAAATATGCCGAACAAGGTGAAATTACATCATTTGGGAAACCTTTGTTTAAGATTGCCGATCTGAGTACAATGATTTTAAAGGTTTATGTAAGCGGGGACCAACTTCCGAAAATAAAAATCGGGTCAAAATGCGAAGTCATGGTTGATTTGAACGAAACAGAAAACAAAAAGCATGAGGGCGTAATCAGCTGGATTGCTGATAATGCTGAATTTACACCTAAAATCATTCAAACCAAAAAGGAAAGAGTCAACCTGGTATATGCAGTAAAAGTATTGGTTAAAAATGATGGTAGTTTGAAAATAGGAATGCCTGGAGAAGTGAATTTCTGAGGGAAACGGAAGTATAAATCAAATAATAATTCAATTATTCATTTAATCAATTATTCAATTCATTTATGTAAGTATGAAGAATATCAAATATCTAATTGTAATTTTAGGTCTTATAATGGCCATTCCTGCTTTTTCACAAAACAAAAAAGCTGATGATATTATCGGTAAATGGTTTACCGAAAACAATGAAGCAAAAGTTGAAATTTATAAAAGCGGAGATAAATATTATGGTAAAATTATCTGGTTGAAAGATCCCAACGATAAGGAAACCGGGAAACCAAAGAAAGACAAAAACAATCCTGATAGTAAACTGAAGGATCGTTCAATAATAGGAATGAATTTCGTGAATGCATTCAAATTCGATGGGGAGGATGAATGGGAAGACGGTACCGTGTATGATGCAAAATCAGGAAAAACCTATAGCGGAACCATAGGATTTGAATCGAAAGACAAATTAAAACTGAGAGGGTACATAGGCAAATCGTGGATGGGATTAGGAAGAACCACTTATTGGATCAGGAGTAATTAAGTTCATAAAGTAAAATTTAAATAAATTTGAGAGTTGATAGTCTTACTTCAGGCTTAGGTCTTCTGACTACCGACGTATAATTATAAACAGTATATGTCTGAAATCGCAATATCAGTTAACAATCTGAGTAAAAAATACGGTGATATTACAGCCATCAACAACCTTAGTTTTGAAATAAATAAAGGGGAGTTGTTTGGTTTTATCGGTCCGGATGGTGCAGGGAAAACCACGCTATTCAGAATACTTTGCACGCTTTTGCTTCCTGATACCGGTTCTGCATCGCTTTGCAGTTTTGATGCAGTGAAAGATTATAAGAAAATCAGAAACATTATTGGTTATATGCCCGGTAAGTTTTCTTTGTATCAGGATTTATCGGTGGAGGAAAACCTCAGTTTTTTTGCTACGATTTTTGGAACTACCCTGGAGGAAAATTACGATTTAATCAGGGATATTTATATTCAGATTGAGCCATTTAAGACTCGCCAGGCTGGTAAGCTTTCGGGTGGTATGAAACAAAAACTGGCTTTGTGCTGTGCAATGATACATAAGCCTGAAGTTTTGGTGCTGGATGAACCCACTACCGGTGTAGATGCTGTTTCGCGAAAAGAGTTCTGGGAAATGCTACGCAAACTTAAAGAAAGCGGTATCACCATCATTGTTTCCACACCTTACATGGACGAAGCGAGTTTATGCGACCGCGTTGCACTGATACAAGGTGGTAATATTATGTCAACCGATACACCTGAGAATATTATCAGTCAGTTTGACACTGCACTGTATGCGGTTAAAACACATTCGATGTATCAGATGATGCTTGATCTAAAAGACTGGAATCAGACAGAAACTGCCTATCTTTTCGGTCAATATATGCATTTGACCATTAAAGATAAAGACAACAATACTATAGAAGCATATCTGAAAAGTAAATCGCATAAGGATATTGAAATCAAACAAATTACGCCCAATATTGAGGATGCTTTTATGCGTTTGATGAGCAAATAGTTACAGAAAATAATCAGGAAAACCTAACAGGTTTCAAAAACCTGTTAGGTTTAAAATCAGAATTGTTAAAATTTTAAGAATGATACAAAAAAAGGATATTCCGGTTATCGCAAAAGCCTCTCCTATGGAGAGGTTTGGAGAGGCTAATGTTGTAATAACTGTAAAAAATCTTGTTAAGAAATTTGGTGATTTTGTGGCCAATGATGACCTGAGTTTTGAGGTTTATAAAGGCGAAATTTTCGGATTTCTGGGTGCAAACGGAGCTGGTAAAACCACAGCTATCAGAATTTTATGCGGATTATCCAAGCCAACTTCTGGTGAATTAACTATTGCCGGTTTTGATGGCTATATAGACACTGAAAAAATTAAAAAAAGCATCGGTTATATGAGTCAGAAGTTTTCGCTGTATGAAGATTTAACGGTAGTTGAAAATATTCGTTTTTATGGCGGAATATATGGTATTTCCGGAAAAGAAATCAGGATTCGCACTGAAAAACTAATAGAAAAGCTAAATCTGGAAAGTGTAAAAGATAAATTAATCAAAGGTTTGCCTTTGGGTTGGCGGCAAAAACTTGCTTTTTCGGTTGCCATTCTGCATGAACCCAAGATCGTTTTTCTGGATGAGCCAACCGGAGGTGTGGATCCTATTACCCGCCGGCAGTTTTGGGATATGATTTACGAAGCTGCCAACAGAGGAATTACGGTTTTTGTAACCACGCACTATATGGACGAAGCTGAATACTGCAATCGTGTTTCGATAATGGTAGATGGTAAAATTGCCGCCCTCGACACACCCGACGGTTTGATGAAAACATTTGGGGCAAACAATATGGAAGGTGTTTTTTTGAAACTCGCAAGAGGAAAATAATTATGAATGATAAATTATGAATTACTGCAAATACTAAAGTGTTTATATTATGCGAAGTTACTTTATAAACTTTATACCTTTATAAACTTTAAAAACTGATAAATGAAAAGATTCAAAGGATTTGTAATTAAGGAGTTTTATCACATTTTCAGGGATTACCGGACGATGGTTATTTTGTTTGGGATGCCATTGGTTCAGATAATGTTGTTTGGCTTTGCCATTACCACCGAAATCAATAATGCGGGTATTGCCATTCTCGACAATTCCAAAGATGCCACTACACAAAAGATTTGCAATAAATTACTCTCTTCAGGTTATTTTAAATTAGAAGCAAATCTGACTGATTATAAAGAAATAGAACCCAGTTTCCGTAAAGGAAAAATCAAAGAAGTCATCATTTTTGAAAACAACTTTGCACAAAAACTCGAAACCGAGAAAAAAGCTGATATTCAAATAGTAGCTGATGCCTCCGATCCTAATACCGCGAGCCTGCTTACTTCCTACACCACCAATATCATCAATAACTATCAGCTAGAATTGATGAAAACCCGGCAACTTCCCATGCAGATAAATCCTGAAGTGAAAATGCTGTATAACGAAGAGTTGAAAAGCGTTTTTATGTTTGTTCCGGGTACAATAACTGTTTTGCTTATGCTGATTTCTGCCATGATGACTTCCATTTCCATCACCCGCGAAAAGGAACTCGGTACCATGGAAATTCTACTTGCATCACCATTGAAACCCATACAAATAGTTGTCGGAAAAGTAGTTCCTTATGTTTTCATTTCTTTTATGATTGCTGTAATAATACTGGTATTGGGTTTTACGGTTTTCGGGATGCCGGTGCAAGGAAGCTTATTTTTGCTGATGGGAGAATGCCTGTTGTTTATACTAATGGCACTTTCCTTAGGAATTCTGATTTCTACTGTAACCCAAACCCAGCAAACCGCCATGATGATTTCGATGTTTGCACTTATGTTGCCAACCATATTGTTGTCGGGCTTTATTTTCCCTATCGAAAACATGCCATTGCCTCTGCAAATATTTAGCAATATCGTTCCGCCCAAATGGTTTATTATCATTATTAAAAATATTATGCTAAAAGGAGTAGGTTTAGCTTACATCTGGAAGGAAACGCTGATAATTCTGGGAATGACCGTATTTTTTATAGCACTTAGCGTGAAGAAATTTAAAATTCGATTGGGCTAAAAAATCAAAGTTTTTAAAATGAGAACTATTTTCTATATATTACAAAAAGAATTCACACAGATATTCCGGAACAAATCCATGTTACCCATTATGTTTGTGATGCCGATAGTGCAACTCTTAGTACTTTCTTTTGCAGCTACATTTGAGATGAAAAACATCAAAATTCATATTGTGGATATGGACAAAACACCTCAATCGCGTGCTATGATCAGTAAATTCAAAGGAAGTAAATTTTATTCAATCATAAATTATGCTGATGCATATAAGATTGCTGAAAATGATCTGAAAACCAACAAAGCCGATGTAATTCTTCAGATTCCGCAATATTTTGAAAGAGATTTAATGAAAGAAGACAAAGCTTCGGTTCAATTAACCATCAATGCCATCAATGGAAGTGCAGCGGGACTGATAAACGCATATACTTTTTCTATTATCAAAGATTTTAACAGCAATATCCTGATGGATAATTATGGTCAGAAAATCGAAATGCCCATACAAATCAATTCATCATTTTGGTACAACCCTCAATTAGATTACAAAACCTATATGGTTCCAGGAATATTAGTATTGCTGGTAACCATTATCGGCTTATTCCTTTCGGCAATGAATGTGGTAAGAGAAAAAGAAATTGGAACCATTGAACAGATCAATGTTACCCCAATTCATAAATACCAGTTCATTGCAGGGAAGCTGATTCCTTTTTGGTTTATCGCTATGTTTGAGTTGGCTTTTGGCTTGTTGATAGCAAAACTCATTTTTACGTTACCTGTTCTGGGTAATGTGGGTATTGTTTTTACAGTGGCAGCAGTATATATACTGGCTGTTCTGGGAATAGGTCTGCTGATATCTACCATTACCAATACCCAGCAACAAGCCATGTTTATTGCATGGTTTTTCATGGTTGTTTTTTTATTGATGAGTGGATTGTTTACGCCTATTGAAAGTATGCCCAACTGGGCTCAGCAAATTAATATCATTAATCCTATTGCCTATTTTATTAAAGTAATAAGAATGGTTTTGCTTAAAGGCTCAGGATTTTCCGATATTTTACCAGAATTCTTTTCACTCGTTGTATATGCCTTTGCAGTATTAACACTTGCAGTTAGATTGTACAAGAAAAGAAATTAGTAGTAAGTTCAGTTACAACAAAAAAGGCTGGCATTTAAAATGCCAGCCTTTTTTAATAGTATTTAATAATAATTATCGTTTTACAATAATTAATTTATCAGTTGCTTGAGCTGAAGGTGTTTTCAAAGTATAGAAATAAGTACCACTTGTTAAGTTAGACAAATCAACATCCACTGTATAATTACCTTTTGTTTGCATTCCCTGATTGATTGATTTTACAACTCTTCCCATAATATCAGTGATGATGATACTGGTTTTTTCGTTATTTTTCAATTCATAGGAAATCTGGGTAGTATTGTTAGCAGGATTTGGCATACAAGAGAATAAGCTAATATTCGTGTTTACTTCATTGATTCCGATAATATTATCCCAAGGTTCATTCTGATTGAAAACGGTACGAATCATAACTGCAGGTACATTTCCGCCTGCCCATAGATACCAGCTATTTGCTGTAGGATCGAAGAATAGTGATGTTTGTTCGTATTGAGGAATTCCGGTATTATCTGTAGCCATTTTAACAGTATCTGTTCCTCCAAATACCTGAATACCTACCCAATAGGTAGAATCTAATTCCATGGTATATGGTGAAGTAAATGAAAGAGAAATTGAAGGTGGATTAACCAATGGAGCTGTTGCAGGAACTTTATTAGCTGTAATATAATAATTTGATGATTGAGCTACGATGGTTCTGGTTGCAGTTGCACCAAACCATTTGTAAAGAACTGCTTTAATTTTTGATCCTGGTTTGGTAGCATTATTTACAACACAATTCACACCATAAGCCATTCTGCTTTGATTTACTTCAAATCTGTTTGCAGCAGTATAAGGGTCACACAGGGTACCGGTAGTACCAGCCCATCTTGAACTAACGTATGTATTGTTATCCATTCCATATTTACAGGTATCACATACCACTTTAATACTGAAAGTATCTTGTGAAATACGTGGAATATTATCGGATGAAATATAAGAAGTAACTTTGTAAGTACCTAAAGCAGTTGGAGGAGTATAAAAATAGTTTTTAAGTGTAAGCGTGATGTTTTGACCTGGTGCAGCAGTAGTATCTACACTTGTAGAATCAGCACCAGTAGCTAATGCAACACCATGCAGTTTAGTATGAGTTTGGGTTAAAGCACCGATATTCATAAAAGCAGCATCGTAATACATAGGCATTCCTAATCCGCTTGGAATCTGGGTGTAGCCGTCATGTAAGGTAACTCTGTCAACCTGTAATTGATTATTGGCAGGTTCAAATATCTGTACATCATCTAAAGCCCAGCCGTATCCGCCACCATATTGAGCGCCACTAGAAGTAGAAGCAGGTGCAAAGAATCTGAATCTGATCCAAACCTGAGCTTTGTTAGCAGCCCATTGAGAAATATTATATTCTTTCCAGGTATAGCTATATAAATTAACAGCTACATTTGGGTTTACGTCAATGGTATACCAGTTAACATTATCGCTGCTGATTTCCAATAAAGTAGAATCTGCATTGTATGATTTGTACAATTGGTAAAATTTAATACTTACTGCATTGTAGCCTGTGGTATTGATAGCTGTTGCATTGGTTAATGTAGAATTAGAGATGCCGTATTTTGAAGCTAATAAGTTAGAAATACCATCAAAATAAAATACACCTTGCATAGGAGTAGTAGAACTCATATAGGGTCCGACATAATTCTTCCAATTGGTCGAAAATTGAGAAGTGTCAGATTTCCATTCCCATGTATTTGCAATGATAGCTTCCTGGCTTGGTAATTTAACTGCAACCCATTGGCTTGCATTTGACATGTTAGAAGACCAGATGGTAACTTTAGAATCTGAAACCACATTTTTGTCAAAATATTGTTCAAGATTTTGATTTTCGCCTTTTAAATCCAGACGATGTGTTGAAGGTTTAACTGTTAAGTTTTGTCCAAAACTTAAAGTAGTGCTTATAGCAAGCAATACGATAATAGATAAAAATTTTCTCATTTTTGTATTAAGTTAAATTAAACATTATTTTTTTATTTTACAAAAGTAATACATTTTTAATCAAAGACAATTTTTTTTTTAAAATATTTAATCCTCAAAACGGAGGTAATTCATTTAACTGATAAAG
>CAIUKU010000252.1 GCA_903899825.1 uncultured Bacteroidales bacterium
AAGGCAAAAGTTAAATATCAAATAATTACAACTTATAGTGATAGAAGTTTATTCTGATTTTTAAACATGGTTCAACAAATATTTAAACCCTATGAATTTCAAATAAATAAATTTAGACAGTTTCTAAGAAAATTACACAATATTTACTAAGTCTGAAAAAATAAGAATTTGATCAAATTCAGGAAAATTCACTGCTTATCTGACAGAAATTTTTCCTATTTTTGCGCAATATTAAAAGTGATTGGACGTTAATGTTTCATTACTTTTCTATAGACTTTCATTATGAATATAAAACGTTTACTTTTTGTTGTTTTTTTTACAGCTTTTGCATTGGTTTCTGGCAAATATTTTATTTATTCTTCTCAAAGAGAAAAAAATTCTGACGAAACTTACCGTAAAGCTTTTCAAACCAATTATAAGATTTTTTCAGCAGAAGTGCCTTCTAAATTAATGTTTTGCAATGAAGATGTTCCTATAAAAATGTTTTATGTCCGCGAGTCGTTAGAACGCGAATTGCTTACCAATACTTTTTGGCAATCGAATACCATGTTGATGTTAAAGCGAGCTTATCGCTGGTTTCCTATTATTGAACCAATTTTGAAAAAGAATGATATTCCTGACGATTTTAAATATTTGGCTCTAATTGAAAGTGGTTTTCTTAATGTGGTTTCGCCTGCTAATGCTGCTGGATTTTGGCAATTTATAAAGCCTACCGGACAAAAATATGGCTTGGAAATTACGGAAGAAGTAGATGAACGTTATCATCTTGAAAAAGCTACCGAAGCTGCTTGCAAGTTTATAAAAACTACCTTTAATATTTTTGACAACTGGACCCTTGCCGCTGCTGCTTATAATATGGGAGAGTTTGGTGTAAAACGTTCGCTCGAAAGTCAAAATGTTAGTTCTTATTACGATTTATATCTAAACGATGAAACTTCGAGATATGTTTATCGAATTCTGGCACTTAAGCTCATATATTCACATCCTGTTAAATATGGTTATTATCTTCGTTTAAAGGATTTATACCCGCCTATCCCTTGTAAAATTCTTTCCATAGATTCGAGTATCAGTAATTTGGTAAGTTTTGCAAAGAGCAATAATATTACCTACCGTTTATTAAAAGACTTTAATCCATGGTTGCGTAACAAACAGCTTATCAATAAAGCCAAAAAGACCTACGAAATTAAGATACCCAAAGCAGGATTCGAAAACTACGATAATTTACTGGGCAAAGACAACGACCAACTCTTCAACGACACCAGCAGCGTAAGTGGGTTATAAGGATGCTGAATTCTCATTATATTAACGAAAATATTTTTACCCTGTCTGAATAATAATGGATTAAAAGGGTATGATGTATTTCTTCATAAAATTTCACTCTTTTTTCTTCAAAAAATAATAACTTTGAACAATTAAAATTATTAAATCAAATTTATTATCCATGACGCACGGACAAGCCTTTGAAATTCTTCAACAATACATCAAACAAGACAATATGATCAAGCACAGCCTGGCATCCGAAGCTGTGATGCGGGCATTGGCTATCCGTTTACAACAGGATGCAGATAAATGGGCATTGGCAGGTTTGCTTCACGATATTGATGTAGAAATAACCAATGCTGATGCCTTGGTTCACGGGCAAAAAGCCATAGAAATACTCAGTCCCCTTGGCATAGATGCTGAAGTGATAGATGCCATCAGTATGCACAACGAATGTTCTGCAAAAGCAGAAAGGAGCACTGTATTTCAGCATGCCCTGGCAGCAGGTGAAACAATAACCGGCTTAATTACGGCTACTACTTTGGTGTATCCTGAAAAAAAATTGAGTGTAGTAAAACCCAAATCGGTGGTTAAACGAATGAAAGAAAAGAATTTTGCTGCTTCAGTCAAGCGCGAAAGTATTCTTGAATGCGAATTGATTGGGATTCCAATGGCAGAATTTGCCGAAATAGCTATTTCGGCCATGAATACTATCAGCGATGAATTAGGCTTATAAAACAGTAAAAAAATGACGCAAACCAAAAAATACAGCCACAAGCAGGGGATGCCGCCCGGTTCATTGGTGCATACCGGAAAAGCTTATGAATCAACAGTCAGTATTGAATATATCTGTTTTGATGACAATGATTTTTCAATTACCGAGACGAATACTATTCAGGAAGTGCTTCCATTGTTACAACCAGATAAAGTAAACTGGTTAAAAATCACAGGTCTTCACGATATTTCCGTATTCGAAGCAATTGGCAAACATTTCAGCCTGCATCCGCTGATGCTTGAAGATGTGCTAAATACCCATCATTTACCTAAGTTTGAAGATTACGGAGAACAATTGTTTTTTACCTTGAAAGATTTATCTGAAGAAGATACCGCTAGTTTTTTAGCTAAGAAACAATTAAGTTTTATATTGGGGAATCATTATCTCATCAGTTTTGAAGAACACAAAAGTGATTTGTTTACTCCTATTGTTGATCGCATTAAAACCCATAAAGGCAAAGTGAGGATGATGCAAAACGATTATCTTTTATATGCTCTTACTGACATTATTACAGATAATTACCTCAGATTAATTGATAATATGGACGATGACATGGAAGCAATAGAAGAGGAATTGCTTAACAATCGCTCAAAATTAGTACTCAATAAAATTTTGTACAAGCGAAAACAGCATTTATCGCTCAAAAAATCAGTAATTCCTGTATTAGAGGAAGTTCGTAAACTGCATCATTCCGAATCGAGTCTGATCAATGAGAAAACCTATATCTATTTTCAGGATGTAATTGATCATTTATTGCAGGTTGCACAAAATTTAGATACTTTCCGTGAAATGATTTCTAATCTTTCAGAATTATACCTGGCCAATAATGATATTCAAATGAACGATGTTATGAAACGCCTGACGGTTGTTGCTACTATTTTTATCCCCCTTACTTTTATCGTAGGCTTGTATGGAATGAATTTCCAGGGCTATTTTCCTGAAATCCACATGCAATATGGTTATCTTTATATCTGGGCTTTTATGATACTTCTGACCATTGGAATGCTTATTTATTTAAAAAAGAGAGAATGGTTTTAAAAACTCCAAATCTACAATTCATTAAATCACCAAATCAATCAATGCAATATCCCTGGAATCATTCCCGAAGATTTAACGCTTATTCCAATTATTTCCGTCAACATTTCGGAGAAAGAGTACAGAAACTATCAATAGATGCCGGTTTTAGCTGTCCCAACCGTGATGGTACTGTGGGTATTGGTGGTTGCACCTATTGTAACAATGATGCTTTCAATCCTTCCTATTGTTTGCCTGAAAAATCAGTGAATCAACAAATTGAAGAAGGTATTGAATTTCATGCAAAAAGATACCGTCGAGCTGAAAAATACCTCGCTTATTTTCAGGCATATTCCAATACCTATGCATCCCTTGATGAATTGAAAAAAATATACAATCAGGCCCTGCAGCATCCATTGATTACTGGTCTTGTTATAGGCACCCGCCCCGATTGTATGGATGAAGAGAAATTAGATTATTTTGCTCAGATATCTAAAGAAAAATATTTAATCATAGAATATGGTATCGAAAGTTGTTACAATTCAACTTTAAAAGCAATAAACCGGGGACATAGCTACGAAACATTGTACGAGATGCTGGCTTTAACTGCTTCAAAGGGTATAAAAACAGGAGGTCATATTATTTTTGGATTACCCGGTGAATCAAAAGAAGAAATGCTTGCTGAAGCAGCAATAATATCAGGACTTCCTTTAAATAATATTAAGTTTCATCAGTTGCAAATCATCAAAAATACTGCAATGGAAAAGCAGTATAGTGAGTGCCCTGAATATTTTACATTTTTTGAACTGGATGAATACATTGAATTTATGGTTGATTTTCTGGAAAGATTGAATCCGGCATTTGTAGTTGAACGATTTGCCGGAGAAGTTCCTCCCCGTTTTCTTGCTGGTCCGGGTTGGGGTTTAATACGCAACGATCAGATACTCCAAAAAGTAGAGAAAAGATTAGAAGAAAGAGATAGTTGGCAGGGAAAACTATTTTCAGCCATCTAAAAAATTTCTTATATTTAATTAGGAATTGGTTTTTCGTATAGTATTTTTGTAAGGTAAATGATTTATTTAACCTCATTAAATAACTGATAATTATGGAAAACATACTCTTTAAATATATGGAGGATCGCTTTAATAAAGCTGATTCAGAAAAAAAGAAAGCAAAAACAGATTTGCCTTTCATTACAATTTCCAGAGAATATGGATGTCCTTCAAAAGATATAGCCGAATTACTCGTCCGTAAAATCAACAGTCATTTATATCTGAAGAATAATGTACAGTCGTGGAGTGTAATTAGTAAAGAAATACTTGAAGTAACATCCAAAGAGCTTTCGGTTGATACTAAACGCATCCAAAAGTTTATGAATGTTGAAAACCGGAGTACAATTGATGAAATATTAAATTCTTTATCCGAGAAGTATTATCATTCAGATAAAAAAATAAAAAACACACTTTCAGTTATTATTTCAGATTTTGCTAAAAAAGGAAATGTTGTCATTGTGGGTAGAGGAGGGGTATGTGTAACACATCATTTAAAGAATGGGATCCATATCCGTCTAACAGCACCTATCGAATGGCGTGCCGAAAGAATTTTAACCTATAAAAAATATCATAGCGTTGAAGAAGCCAAAAACGTTGCGATGGAAATTGATGCCAAACGTTCTGAATTAATGAAAATTATGAGTAATAATAGTTTTAATAATTCTTTTTTTGATATTTCATACAACTGTATGACTTTTAGCAATGAAGAAATTGCTGATTCAATTATATATCACCTTGGCTTAAAAGGAAGAATTTTGATTTAGGAATACTGAATCTCAATATTTCTATTTGGAATCAATTTCAATAAAACGATCATTTTCTTCATTGAAAACAAATCCAGAGAAACGATCATAAGAAAAATATTTTGGATTTGTAACATTTGAAGGCAAGTTTTCCTTTATATAGTTATTCATTAAATAGTTATATAAATAATTACTGCTTCTCAATGCAGAATAATCGCATTGTAAATAGATATCGTTTAATGTAATCGGAGTTATTTTATATTGATAACTTACTTTATCTGTATTGTTGTCAATAATAAAGCGGCTCTCTAGTTTGTCATTAATTGGAAAGCTACTGTAGAATACTTTTTCATTTTTAAATCCGGAAGATGAAAATTCAAACCAAAAATTAAGATTTACTTCATTTAAAGTATTGTCATGATAATACATCAATGAGTTAGGGAAAACTTCCTCATCTCTGTAAATATACTCACCTTCACTTATTTCAATTTGAGCAATATTTAATGTATATTTGGACGTTTCTAATGAATTAAAGTCTGTTAAGCTATCTTTTTCAAATACTTTAAATCCATAATTGCCGAGTTCTTCTTTAAGTTTAGCGTAGAACTGATGTATGAATTTTACATCAGTTACTGAATCTAAATACAATGTTTTCACTATCCATAAAGAATCCTGAGTTGAAACACTCATGCTGTCAAAATTCCCTATCTTTTTTATTTTCTCATTGGTAAGAACAATTCGATCTGTAGTTAGTAATAATAGGGGAATGTCAT
>CAIUKU010000253.1 GCA_903899825.1 uncultured Bacteroidales bacterium
ACCTGGTATCGCCGTCAGGCAAAAGATGGTGTTTGCAATACATCCTGGAATACTTCATCTGAAGTCTGGAAAGTAACGGTATACAATAATTTCACTGCCGGTACAATTTACAATACAGGAGAAACAATTTGTTACAATGGCAATCCAGCAGAAATAGGCAGTACTACAGCTGCCAGTGGAGGTAATGAAACCATCACTTATCAATGGCAAAGCAGTACCGATGCAGCATTTACAGTTCCCACAACTATCAGCAGCAATACAGCAGCTTATGACCCACCAACAGGGCTGACAGTAACTACCTGGTATCGCCGTCAGGCAAAAGATGGTGTTTGCAATACATCCTGGAATACTTCATCTGAAGTTTGGAAAGTAACGGTATACAATAATTTCACTGCCGGTACAATTTACAATACAGGAGAAACCATTTGTTACAATGGCAATCCAGCAGAAATAGGCAGTACTACAGCTTCCAGTGGTGGGAATGAAGCCATCACTTATCAATGGCAGAGCAGTCCCGATGCAGCATTTACAGTTCCAACAACTATCAGTAGCAATACTGCAGCTTATGACCCACCAACAGGGCTGACAGTAACCACCTGGTATCGCCGTCAGGCAAAAGATGGTGTTTGCAATACATCCTGGAATACTTCAGCTGAAGTCTGGAAAGTAACGGTTTATAATAATTTCACTGCCGGTGCAATAGCCAATACAGGTGAAACTATCTGTTATAACGGCAATCCTGCTGAGATAGGAAGTACAACCGATGCAAGTGGAGGTAATGAAACCATCACTTATCAATGGCAGAGCAGTACCGATGCATCATTTACAGTTCCCACAACTATCAGTAGCAATACTGCAGCTTATGACCCACCAACAGGACTGACAGTAACCACCTGGTATCGCCGTCAGGCAAAAGATGGTGTTTGCAATACATCCTGGAATACTTCAGCAGAAATATGGAAAGTAACGGTTTACAATAATTTTATTGCCGGTACAATAGCCAATACTGGTGAAACCATCTGTTATAACGGTAACCCTGCCGAAATAGGAAATACAACCGTTGCCAGTGGAGGTGATGAAAATATCAGTTATCAATGGCAAAGCTCCACAGATGCCGTATTTACATCTCCAACAACTATCAACAGTAATACTACAACGTATGATCCACCAACAGGACTGACAGTAACCACCTGGTATCGCCGTCAGGCAAAAGATGGAAGTTGCAATGGTTTTGTTTCTTCAAATGAGATTTGGAAAGTTACAGTCCGCCCTGAATTTACATCAGGAAGCATAGCCACAGCAGGAGAAACTGTATATTATGATGGAAATCCAGCCCTGATTGGCAATGTAACTTCTGCAAGTGGTGGCAACGAAGTAATTTCTTACAAATGGCAAAAAAGCTTAATAAGTTCATCTTCCGGATTTATAGATATTCCGGGAGCGATTGCTGCTACTTATGATCAGGATACGATTACAATAACCTCCTGGTATCGTCGTCAGGCAAAGGATGGATTATGTAATTCCAGCTGGAATATTTCCACAGGAGTATGGAAAACTACCGTTGTAAATGCACCTTCTGTTTTGGTCAGAAATACACTCAATGCGGGCTATGGTTCTTTGCGATCAGCTATTGCCAATGTTGCCAATGCAGGAACTATTAGTTTTGATGATGGTATTAACGGACAAACGATAGGCTTAACAAGCGGAACGCTAACAATCGATAAAAATCTGACATTGAACAACAGCAATCATACATCTGGTATAAGCATCAGTGGAAGCGGTGATAATATTACTATAAATACAGGCAAAAAGCTCACTTTAGCATCCAATAGTAAAATTACAGTTATCGGAGCCATTAAGAACAATACCGGAATCAGCGGTTTGCAAATTGAATCCGGAGCTTCTTTTATTCAAAATAATATTAATTTAGCTGCAACTGTAAAAAGAGAGCTGAGTAATAAATGGCATTTGTTTGGCTCTCCGTTTAAGAAAAATACGGGTGCTGTAGTTGCAACTATCACTCCGGCAGGTGGCAGTGTGCAAATAAAGCCTTATGTGAATGGATCAAACTGGAATACAGCTATCTGTTCACCAAGCTATTATTTACTACCATGCGTAGGTTATGCTGTAAAACCAAGTATTACATTTACGGCTACTCTCACAGGAAATCTATATTACAGTGCATCTTCCTTTGATTATACCAATGCATTGGTTTACACAGGAACAGCTTCTACCCAGAGCTGGAACCTGATGGCCAATCCTTATACTTCCTATATCGACTGGCGATTACTGGGGAAAACCAATGTGAACAACTCCCTCTATCTATGGAATAATATATTGTATCCTTCGGCCTCTCCCGTTGTCAATACAGCTTATTTCAGTACTTTTAATGCACAAACCGGTATTGGGGTTCCGGCAGGTACATTGCCTTATATAGCACCATTACAGGGCTTTTTTGTAAAAGCAATTTACACAACACCAAAACTCAGCTTCCCTCCATCTGCACGTGTACATAATACGGCAACTTATTACAAAGACGCCTCTGCAACTGATATTCTTGTCCGTTTTAAAACTGAAACTGAAGCAGGAATGGATGAATTGGTCATTTGCCAAAATCCGGATGCCAAGCTTGATTTTGAGGGCTTTGATTCCGAGAAAATGTTCAGTGATTTGCCACTTGAAATCTATTCACAGTCTTCAACGGGTGAAAAACTGGTCATCAATACGATCAAAACTACTCAACATACCATCATTCCTTTAGGTATAAATGGAACTGCAGGAGCAAAAGCAAAAATAACCACTTTTGGACTGGAAACAGCAGAACAAATATACCTGGAAGATCGATTCAAAGGAAAACTCATTAGTTTATCTGAAAATACCAGCTATGAGTTTGTATTTCCAACAGATCATATCAACGGCAGGTTCTTTATCCGTTTCGGGGATATCAATACAGCATTGTCTTCATCGGATGTAAAAGTATTTGAAAACGACAACGAACTTAATATTATAGCACAAACCGGCGAAGACTTGCAAACAGTTGAAGTATATTCGCTCACTGGAGCTTGCGTATTCAAAGCAGAAGGCAACAGCAATGTATTTAACACTAAGTTACAATTAGCTCCGGCTGTGTATATGGTAAGAGTAAAAACTTCAATTGCTACACAAAATGTGAAGGTGAGTTGGAAATAAACGCTTCATTATTTCTTTTTATTGAAATTAAAAGATGCTTGTATCATAAAAGATACAAGCATCTTTTTTATAGATCAATGTAAGAAATGCCTTACAGCGAAATCAGCATTAACCTACAGGAATTTTAAAATATTTA
>CAIUKU010000254.1 GCA_903899825.1 uncultured Bacteroidales bacterium
AAACATTAATAAAAAAATTAAAGATGAATTATAGTGTTTATTATTCATATTACTTTACTTTGCTAAAATGAATACAAAACTGTCTTTAATACATAATATATTCTATTTCCTAAATTTAATAAAACATAAACAAATGAAAAACAAGATTATAACATTAATTATTGCAATATTTTTCTTAATAAATATCAACGCAAATAGCCAGGGTAATGCTCCTGATTACAATAAAAAACCGACTGAATTTATATACAAAGGCGTTAGTTTTTATCAGTTACCCTATGCTTTCAATGCATTGGAACCAAATATTGACAAGGAAACCATGCTTTTTCACTACGATCGTCATCACAAGGCATATTTTATGAAATATGTCGATGCCATGGAAGGCAAACCCCAGCTAAAGATAGAAGATTTGTGCAAAAAAATCAGTCAGTATCCTGAAACTGTTAAAAACAACGCAGGTGGTTATTTTAATCATATTTTGTATTTTCAGATAATGTTACCCGGTGGAAGCAATCTTCCAAAGGGTAAACTGGCTATTGCTATTGATCAAAAATTCGGATCTTTTGAAAATTTAAAAAAACAGATTAGCGATGCTGCCACTTCCCGCTTTGGTAGTGGATGGGCCTGGTTGTCTGTAAGTGAAAATGGAGAATTGTTCGTAAGTTCAACTTCCAATCAGGAAAATCCAATGATGGATGTTGTAAAAGATAGAGGAACGTCAATTTTGGCGCTGGATGTCTGGGAACATGCCTATTACCTTAAATACCAAAACAAACGCAAAGATTATATCGAAAATTACTGGAAAGTATTAAATTGGGACGAGGTAGGAAAAATGTTTGAAAAAGCATTGAAGAAATAACATTTTATAAGTCTAATTTAAAATCAAAAAAGGCAGTTGAAGTTTTTCAATTGCCTTTTTTATATTTCCTAAATGAGAATTTTTTTTGAAATTTGAGACTTGATCTTAAAATTTGTTTTACTTTGCAGTAAAAACAGAAAATGCAAACAGCCATTTTTTATGTATCCAAACATGGAACCACCGAAAAAACAGCGTTAAAAATCCGGCATGGAATTGGTGTTGCCAATACTCAATTGTTTAATCTCAGAAACAGCAGTTTCATTGATTTATCTCCATTCAAGCAGATTATTATAGGAGGATCGATACATGCAGGTATGATTCAAAACTGCATCAAAGATTTTTGTATTAAAAACTCAGCAATCCTGCTCGAAAAAAGATTAGGATTGTTTATTAGTTGTTTTTATGAAGGTGAAACGGCACAGAGTCAACTTGAGAAAGCATATCCTGAGATATTAAGAAAACATGCTGTAAGTTGCAAGATCATGGGAGGCGAAATGCTGATGGAATCCATGAATTTCTTTGAGAAAATCATCGTAAAGAAAGTTGCTGGTATCAAGCAGTCTGAATCCAGAATAAATCAGGAAAACATTGAAACTTTTATCAATGAAATGTCCATCCCGAAACATCGGGACCAAACGAAATGAATATATTATGGACATTCCATGGGCGAAACATGAATGCAATTTAAAAATTGAACGACGTAAGAATATCTATATCAGAAATTTAATAAAATATAAACACATGAAAAAGGATTAAATCAATAAAATATCAGAATGCTTGACAAATATTACTATACTATTGTTTAACAAACTTAAGTATTCTTTTCCCTTTATTGGTTGTTATGGCAATAAAATACATACCTTTTAATAAATGACTTATCTCCAGTTCCTTTTGGATATTGATCCAATTGTGAATATAACTGACACCTTTTGTATCAAATACATCAATTCCGTTTATCATTTCGTCAGTAGATTTCAATTCTATTTTTAAATAATTATTGGCAGGATTAGGGAAAAGTATCAGATTTTTGTTATGCTCATTCTCCATAATAAAATTAGCATCAGGAACAACCACCATCAAATTAAAGACAGGACTGTCATCGATACCATCATTAACTTTTACCGGGACATATAAAGTATCAATATAATTATGAAGAGGTGTTATTATATTTCCATTTAAAATATAATCAGCGCCACTCATTACTTTTACTTTAAATCCAGCCGGATAATTATGAAAAAAATCTGCAACCATCAGCATATTGGGAACAATTGCAAGCGATGAAAAAAAAGACATACTGACAGGCATTTGTCCGGTAATAAAGGGTGGAGGAACAGTATCATCGCTGTATGCTCTGAAATAGTCAATCTTATAATTTGCAGGAAAAACGGAAGTAGAATCCAGTGGACCATCCATGGTTCCTACTTCACAGGTAAAAATAGCATTCATGTCAACATTGGGTATATGTCTTGACCGGGTCATTCTGGTATAAAAATCTTCAACGATTTCATTGTTATCAATATACCAGACCAATTCATTGTACTTCCACTTTAAACCAAAAGTATATTCTTTTTGAGAAAAATTTGAATCAATGCTAAAGGAATGATATATGCTTTGTCTGCTGTTGGTAATAGAATCTAAATCTTTCCAATGTAAAGTCATTTGGGCATTGTTAGGTGTGCTTCCCTGTATTTCAAAAACGTCTATTTCACATGAATTCGGACCATACAACCAAAAAGCAGCATTCAATCCTTTGCATGCTGGGATTTTAACCTTAGTTTCAAAATATCCATATTTAAAATTACGTTTAGAATAAATCATTCCGGAAGTATAATCAAAATGCTTTAAATAAGGGATATAATTTCCTAAACTATCCCATTTATCAATCATTTCAGTTAAAGAGTCATCATCAATTTTTATAGTAAGTGCTGTCCCGTTAAACATTAAATTTTGTCCGTCGGTATTGTAATGTAATCCATGCGTCCATCTGCCCCATGGAAAACGATTGCTCCATTTTTGAGGATTCAATCCCAGGGAATCAAATTCATCAGAAAAAACAAGTCTCCAGTTGGGTTTGTAAGCTTTGTCTGTCCCTGTATTAAACTGTGCATGCAAATCAAACGCAAAATTTATCAGCATCAAGCCTATGAGAAGATATTTTAAAAAAAAATTCATCAGAGATTGTATTATATAATTTTAAATGGTCTATGGCAATATTTACAGCTACAAAAATAATATATTTTTAATCATTTCAATACGTTATAACCTACTGAACTAAATAATGTGATCATTACAAACTAATCCTGTGTATCCCCTTCGGATAATCTTTAAAGATGGTATCAAGCAGCGTCTTGTAATCATTTTGATTGTTCACAAAATCAAGGGTATTAATATCAATTATCAGTATTTTTGCTTCAGGCAGGTGTTTAATATATTCAAAATAGCCTGTTTGAATTTTTTCGAGATATTCAATTTTAATATCCTGTTCGTATGAACGTCCACGGTGTTTGATATTTTGTTTTAAACGATCAAAATTCACATAAAGATATACCAATAATTCAGGTTTAGGAAGGGTTGGATTAATTATATTAAAAAGTTTGGAATAGAGCTTGTATTCATCTTCGGGAAGATTTTTTTGAGCAAAAATCAAAGACTTATCAATAAAATAATCTGCAATCACAAAGTTTTTAAATAAATCCTGGCTAATCAATTGAGTTTTCAATTGTTGATATCGCTCAGCCAAAAATGATAATTCAAGAGGAAATGCATATTTATCCGGCTCTTTGTAAAACTTAGGCAAGAAAGAATTTTCTTCAAACTGTTCTAGTATCAGTTTGGCATTAAACTGTTCAGCAATCATGGTCGCAAGTGATGTTTTTCCTGCACCAATATTACCTTCTATTACAATGTAGTTGTATTGTGTCATACAATAAAATAAAAAATGAAAACCTTTATTCTCTTTATTACTCAATAATCTAAAAACTTAACAATAATAACCTATTCTTCTAATTTTACGACATCCAGGTGATCTTTACAATCATTCAACAATTCTTTCACTGTTTTATTAAAAATCGGATGATGTAATTCAGAAGCAATTTCGTTCAGTGGCAATAATGTAAATTTCCTTTCCTGCATCAAAGGATGTGGAATTTTTATTGTTTGTTCATTAATTACTTCATCATTAAAAAACAAAATATCAATATCAATATTTCTTGAACTGTAGTTGGAAGTATTGTTACGAATTCTGCCAAGCAGCAATTCAATATTCAGTAAATTCAATAATAAATCTTCAGCTGACATCGCAGTTTCAATCAAGATAACCTGATTGATAAATTGATTTTTTGCTTCAAATCCCCAGGGAGCTGATTCATATAAAGAAGACTTTTTTATGACCTTGCCACAACTTGCATGAATTAATTCTATTGTTTTGTTAATTACCAGCTTTCTGTCTCCTATATTGCCACCTAAAAGTAAATAAGCTGTATTCATATTGGGATAATTAAAATATCGGGTAAAATTAAAAATTAAAAATTAAAAAAACAGCAATATTCAATATAAAAGCTTTAAAAAGTTTCTTTGGGATTGATTAACGTTAATTTATATGCTTTTATCGAAAATACTTTAGTATTTGCTGAAAAAATTGTAAACTTGCTGAAAATTTCAAAATAATCTAACTTATAATAAAATGAAATGCCCATGTGCAAATTTTGCACACAAACCGAAAATGATTATATGGGCATTGATTTGTACAATTAAATATTAAAAAAAATAAACAAATGAAACAGTTTTTTAAATTTATGTTCGCATCCATGCTGGGAACCATCCTTACACTGGTTGTGGTTTTTTTCTTAATGATGGGAATATTGGTATCAATTATATCATTTTCAAGCAAAGAAGAAGTAAAAATTTCAGATAAAACCATACTTCATATTAAACTTGAAGGGGTAATTACCGATCGTTCATCCAATAATCCTTTTCAGGAGTTTAACTTTAATACGATGAAAAGCAAAAAAGGGCTTGGCTTAAACGATATTCTTGATAATCTGAAAAAAGCGAAGACAGATCCCAATATTAAAGGAATTTATCTTGATTTAAGCAATGTCCCACTCGGAATTTCTCTTTTGGAAGAAATCAGGAATGCTTTAATCGATTTCAAGAAATCAGGAAAATTTATAGTGAGTTATAGTGAAATGTATACTCAAAAATCTTATTATCTGGCATCTGTAGCGGATAAAATATATTTAAACAAAGAAGGCGGTCTAGATTTTCATGGACTTGCTGCTGAAATAATGTTTTTTAAAGGATTAATGCAGAAACTGGATGTCGATATGCAGATTATTCGACATGGAAAATTCAAAAGTGCAGTAGAACCATTCTTACTTGATAAAATGAGTGACGCCAACCGTGAACAAACCCGTCTTTTCATTGGTAGTATATGGAATCACATCTTAAAAGGTATTTCCGAATCAAGGAAAATAAGTATGGATGATTTACAGAAAATAGCTGATAATTTGTTGGTTCAAACAGCAGAAGATGCGGTCAAGTATAAATTTGTGGATGAACTGGTTTATAAGGATCAGGTGATTGATGCATTGAGAAAAAAAATAGCAATAAGTGACAATGAAGATATTGATTATATTACGCTTTCAAGATACGCTGATGTTAAAACTTCTGACTCAAAAACAAAATTCTCAAAAAACAAAATAGCTGTTGTTTATGCTTTTGGAGCTATAGAAGGAGGCAAAGGGAATGACCAGACCATCGGTAGTGAAAGAATATCAGAAGCTATTCGTGAAGCCAGAATGGATAATTCAACAAAAGCAATCGTTTTAAGAATTAACTCTCCTGGTGGTGATGCATTGGCATCCGAAGTAATATGGAGGGAAGTAATGCTGGCAAAAAAAATAAAACCGGTAGTTGTATCAATGGGAGATTATGCTGCTTCCGGTGGATATTATATAGCATGTGCTGCAAACAAAATTATTGCGAATCCAACAACAATAACAGGTTCAATAGGTGTATTTGGCATGATTCCAAATTTACAGAAAATGTTTAACAATAAATTGGGTATCACATTCGATACAGTATTAACCAATAAAAATGCAGCAGCAATTTCAGGAAACCGGCCTTTAAGCAGTTTTCAGGAAAAAGTAATTTTGAACCAGATCGAACGCATTTATGGTGTTTTTATCGCTCATGTTGCAGAAGGCAGAAAAATGACGGTTGCTCAGGTTGACAGTATTGGTCAGGGCAGAGTCTGGAGTGGTTATGATGCCAAAAAAATTGGTTTGGTTGATGATTTTGGTGGTCTTGAAAAAGCAATTGAAGAAGCCGTTAAACTTGCTAAAGTTACTGAATACAAAATAATTGAATTTCCAAAGCAAAAAGAATTTTTCCAGCAAATTATGGATGAATTTTCAGGAGAAGAAGCAACAACAAAAGCTTTACAAAAAGAGTTAGGAGAAAACTTTGTTTATTATCAAACTTTAAAATCTGTATCAGTTATGAAAGGA
>CAIUKU010000255.1 GCA_903899825.1 uncultured Bacteroidales bacterium
AAATATAATAATTGATTCTTAGTGTCTTAGTGTATTAGTGGCAAATGAAATTTAAGCCTTGATTCCCATTAATTACTTTTATTAATTTAGTATATTATAAGCGGTAATATTTAAATATCATCAACTTATATGTTATAAACATCTTGCTTTTCATTTCATTTGAATATTTTTCATTTTTTTGTTTTTTATGTAAAAATAATATTTAATTTTGCCGCTTCTTAAATGAATGAATACTTATTCAATTATATTATGGCAAGATTAATAGATGATAAAAAATTAGACCGCATTAAAAATGCGACGCTGGAAATGGTTGTAACCAATGGTTATGGAGGGGCATCTATTTCAAAAATTGCAAAAAATGCAGGAGTAGCTGAAGGTTATTTATACAGATTTTACAGCAGTAAAAATGAATTGGTAAATGATCTTTTATTTACCAATGTAGATGAACTGGCAAACAAAATTGAAAGCTTACTGGATGAATTGCATTCAGTTTGGGAAATATTTGAACATTTAATTCGCTCACTGATAAACATGGCTAAACATCAACCCGATAGAATTAAATTTCTGTTTGTATTGATGCATGATTATAATTTCAATCTTGTTGAAAGTCAAAGAGAAAGAATTTTTGAGTTGTGTAAACGTATCAAAGAAATCGGACTGTCAAAAAATCAATTAAGACAAGGGGTTACTGAGGAAGAAATTTATTTGGTAGGCGTCACCTACCCTATTCAATTTATTAACTTACGCTTAAAAAGCTTTTTTAATCAAACCAATTTAGGTGAAAAAGAAATCAATGAAGTGTTAACATTGTGTATCAATTCTTTAAAACAATAAAACCAAATGAAGAAATTTGAAACAAATAGTTTAATAGTTTTTATAAGCATTGTTTTTCTTAGTTTTAATTGTTTGCATGCACAAGAACAAACCCAAAGCAAGAAACTTAGTTTTGAGCAAGCAATGGATTTTTCAAAACAAAAAAGTCATATAGTAAAACAATCAGCTTATCAACAACAGGAAAAAAAACAACTTGTAAAAGCTGCCAGAGGATTATATTTACCTAAAATTGGTATTTCAGCTCAATATATGGCAATGTCAGAAGACTTGCATTTGGATTTAACGCCTGTAAGAGATGCTATTGAACCACTTTATAAAACCCTGGGGAGTTATGGAAATTTCTCAATACCAGGTGTTCCTGATAATACTGCTACACAAATGATTCGAACAAAGATGAACGAAGGATTATTGCAGGTAGAAAATGCTGAATGGGACCAATTGATTCAAAAAAAACAATTTGGAACTATTGACGCTACTTTTGATTGGCCTATTTATGTGGGTGGAAAAATAAGAGCTGCTAACAAAGCAGCTTCTATACAACTTACTGAAGCTGATGAAGCAGAACGACAGAAAGAAGGCGAATTGGTGAGCGAACTGGTTGAACGCTATTATGGTTTATGTCTTGCCAAACAGGCAGAAAAAGTAAGATTGGAAGTATTTAAAGGTATGGAAAATCATTTACAGGACGCTCTCAAAATGGAGAAACAAGGTTTTATAGCCAATGCTGATGTATTAAATGTAAGAGTATTTCATTCGCAGGCAGAAAGAGAACTTAATAAATCTCGTCGTATTTCTACTATACTAAATCAGGCTTTACTGAATACACTTGCACAGGACGATGATTTGAATATTGAACCTATATCTTCTCTTTTCTATTTGGATAGTATAGAATCTATGGAGTATTTTAAGAAATTAGCAAAACAAAAAAATCCTTTGTTGCATCAGGTAGAAGCCAAAAAACAATTGTCCATACAAGCATACAATGTAGAAAAATCCAATTATTTCCCGGCTGTTGCGTTAACAGCAATGTACGACATTGCAAACAAAGATCTTTCACCTTATACTCCTGAATGGTTGGTGGGCATTGGAATGAAATGGACGCTGTTTGATGGTGCTGCCCGTTATCGAAAGACAAAAGCAGCTTCCTTAAAAACAGAACAGGTCAAAGAATATCAATTGAAAGCTGAATCTGACATAGAAATGGTTATAGACAAACTATATCAGGAACTCAATATGTATAAAGAGCAATTAACCGATTTAGAAACAGCAAGAACTTATGCAAAAGAATATTTAAGAGTAAGGGAAAAAGGATTTCATGAAGAGATGGCAAACTCGACAGATGTGGTAGATGCCCGTCTGGCTCTTTCAAAAATTTTGATAGAAAGATTGGAAACAATGTATAAATACGATACTACGCTGGCAAAGCTATTAGAGTTTTCTGGAGTTTCTGAGCAATTTACAGCCTATCAAAGAAATCCAAATGCAAAAACAGAATCTTATTCTACAGAAATTAAATAATTCAAGATAATATGAAAACCAAATTATTCAATAAAAAAGGAAATCTCACAGCAGCAATCGGTATTGGAGCATTGTTAATTTTTCTCATTTATTCCACATGGATTATTAGTCGCCCAAAACCAATAGAAGTGCAGGGTGAAGTAGAAGCCACCCAAATAAAAGTTGCTTCTAAACTCACAGGTCGTATTGACAGTATGGCAGTTCATAAGGGTGATAAAGTAAAGAAAGGACAATTGCTTTTTACATTAAAGAGTCCGGAAATAGAAGCCAAATTACAACAAGCCAATGCTGCTTTACAGGGTGCAGAAGCCCAAAACAACAAAGCAATTTTTGGTGCTGATGTTGAAGACATTCAGGCAGCATACAATTCCTACTTAAAAGCTCAATCAGCTTATGAACTTGCAGAGAAAACCTATATGCGCGTGAACAATTTATTCAAAGAGGGAGTAATGCCTGCTCAAAAACGTGACGAAGCTGAAACCAACTATAAAGCATCGCTCGAAACGGCAAATGCAGCCAAAGCACAGTGGGAAAAAGCTAAAAAAGGCACTAGAATAGAAGATAAAAATGCTGCAAAAGCCATGGTGGCAAGAGCAGAAGGAGCCATCAATGAAGTTGAAAGTTATCGGACTGAAACCAGTATCTATGCTCCTACTGATGGCGAAGTTGCCGATATAATTGCAGAATCTGGAGAATTGGTTTCTGCAGGTTATCCTGTGGTTACACTTGCTAAATTGGATGATAGCTGGATAACATTTAATCTTAGAGAAGATTTATTGGCTTCCATAAAAATGGGCAGCGAATTTGTTGCTTGTTTTCCTGCATTGGGTATGAAAGAACTTAAATTAAAAGTAACTTATATTCATGCATTGGGAAGTTTTGCCACCTGGAATGCAACCAAAACAGCAGGCGATTTTGATATGAAAACATTTGAAGTACATGCAGTTCCTGTTGAGAAAGTTGAAGGTCTTCGCCCGGGTATGAGTGCATTGGTGGATTGGAAGAAGGTAAAATAATTTGATGATTTAGTGATTTTTAAATTCGAAAAATCAGCAAATAAGTAAATCACAAAATTAATAATTATGACACACAATCACCCCATAATGCGGGTAATGAAAAGGGAAAGAGATAGAATTCTGAGCAAATGGGCATTGATAATGGTTTGTTTTATTGGACCCTTGCTTGCTTTTTGGCTGATTATGCTTATCTTCTCATCCAATGTTCCACGAGACTTACCAGTTGCAGTGGTGGATAACGACCATACCAGCCTTTCCCGTTTAATTTCCCGAATGACAGATGCAACTCCCATTGCAGCGGCCGACCGCTCGTATATAAGTCTGAAAGATGCTCGCAATGCATTAGAGAAAGGTAAAGTAGATGCGATACTTTATATTCCGGAAGCTACTGAAAAAGGAATTTTAAAAGGTGAAAATTCTACCGTTGTTTTGTACCTGAACAATGCCAATGTAGTAAAAGCAGGTTTGATCAACAGCGGTGTCCGAAAAGCATTAAGTACCTTATCTGCCGAAATTAAACTTAATAAACAATTGCAGCAGGGAAAAACTCAAAGACAAGCCATTGCCCGTATTATGCCGGTTCAATTGCATTCAGTGGTATTGTTTAATCCTTTTATCAGCTATTCTTATTTTCTGACACTGGGCTTAATGCCCATCGTACTCATTGTTTTTACACTGCTGGGGACTACCCATGCCATCGGAAGTGAACTGTTAAGAGGTAGCGGACCCAAATGGCTGGCAGCAGCCAATGGTAATATCATTTATGCTTTATGTGGCAAAATACTTCCTTATACCATTATCTTTTCCATTATCGCAGTTTTTATGAATATCATTCTGTTTCACAACCTGGGATTACCACTTAACGGAAAGCTACATATAATATTGATCAGTGAGATTCTTTTGATAATTAGTTATCAGTTTTTGTCGATATTCTTACTCGGGCTTTTTTCAAATTTAAGACTGAGTTTATCTCTGGGAAGTGCCTATTCTATGTTAGCATTAACATACTCAGGTCTTACATTTCCGGTTACAGCCATGCCTGCTTTTGGGCAAGCATTTGCTCACATTTTTCCTTTTACCTATTGGCTTAAGATATTTGTAAGCCAGACGTTGAGAGGTGAGCCCGTTGCCAATAGTATCGCACCTATGTATGCAATGCTTGCATTTGTAGTTTTGGGAATAATGTTTGTACCAAGACTAAAACATTTATTATTGAACAAAGAACACTGGGGGAAATATTAATACGATATATTATGTGGAAAACATTGTCAAATGGTTTACAACTGATAGTTTATTTCTTCACGAATGAACTGAAATCCATTATTAAAGATGCAGGAGCTGTATTAATTTTTATGATTGCTCTGGTGATTTACCCTTTGCTCTATTCAATTGCCTATGAAAAAGAAGTGGTAAGAGATATTCCAATTGCTGTAGTTGACCTCGATCATACAGCAATGAGCAGACAAGCCAGTAGAATGGCTGACGCAACAGAACAACTCATGGTTACTTATAAACCTCAAAGTTTAAAAGAAGCTGAACAATTATTCTATCAGGGTTTGGTGAAAGGTGTTTTGCTTATTCCCTCTCATTTTGAAAAAGATATTTTAAGCGGAAAACAATGCAATGTGTTAGTTTACAGCGATGCAAGCTATTTCTTAATGTATAAACAGGTATATGCCGGTGCGGTATATGCTATCGGGACATTGAGTGCCGGCATCGAAATTAAAAGAATGCTGGCAGAAGGCAAAGCAGTTAAGCAGGCTTTTGAACAACAAGAACCCTTAAAAGTAGATGTGCAAAACCTTTATAATCCATCGGCTGGATATGGTTCTTTTGTTTTGCCCGGTATCGTTATTTTAATTTTACAACAAACCTTGCTGATAGGCATTGGCATGATGGGCGGTACGCAACGTGAGCGGAATTTATTTCATGTGATGCATAAAAAGGTAAACTTAAAATGGGGCAGTATACCTGTTATATTGGGCAAATCGTTTGCATATACTTTTATTTATATTTTAAATGCTATTTTCTGTATTGTGATTTTACACCATTGGTACCGATTACCCGATAACGGCAGTGTGATAAATGCCATTTTTATACTCATCCCCTATTTGCTTTCGGTTTCATTTCTGGGACTGGCTATAAGTGTTTTCTTCAGAGAAAGGGTGTATTCTTTGTTGTTTATGGTGTTTCTTTCGCCGGTTGTATTGTTTTTAAGTGGGCTTTCCTGGCCTGCTCAATCCATTCCTCCTTTTTTATATGCCATTGCACATGTTTTTCCGAGCACAACTATGATTCCTATGTATATTCGTATGCGTGTATGCGGTGCAGGTTTAAACCAGCTTACTGCCGAATGGGGATTTATGATGGTTCAGATGGTCGTTTATTTTGTATTGGCCTGTGTTTCGTATAAGTTTGCCATAAGAAAATTTAGCAATTCAACGATAAAATGATATGGTAAATGTTTGATTTAGAGATAATAAATATTTAACAATTAAAAATCTTTCTCATAATAAGTAAGAAAATCTACATTATTTTCTATATATTTTTTGACCACATTGCCTTTTTTCATCACAAGCTTTTAGACAAATAAGGAACTACCCATAGATTAATGCAGATTCAATTCTGTATGCAATCATTTTAATGACATTCATCAGCAATTTAGCTTAACTTTTATAGCTAGTTAATCCTTTTTCCTGACTTTGATACCGGGACACTTAAATTAACCTTAAGTACATTAGAATTGAATATTTGAAAAATAAATAATTTTTTATTCGTTTATACGATTTTCAAGTAGTCAAATTCATCCGGGATACTCAATTTTCGAAGTCAGGAAAGAGAAGAGAGCATTTTGTCATAAACATAATCAAGAATAAGATATTTAAAGAAATTCTCCTGCGAACAAATTGCTAACATGATGCTGCGATATTAGCTTCAGATAAAAGATGCTTAGTCATGATAGCAGTTTGATGATTTAGGTTTGATATCTATGAAGCAATATTTATCAATTTATAGTTGTTCATAACAATCAATAATATTAAATATTTGTATA
>CAIUKU010000256.1 GCA_903899825.1 uncultured Bacteroidales bacterium
ACTACCAGAATAAAGGTGCAGCCCAGGTTACCTGGTCACAAAACGAAGTGTCGGTAGCACCAAACGACCGATTAGGCCTGAAAGCCCAGGTAGATGGTGCATATACGTCAACGATGCTTACATTCCGCGGAATGGAAGCTAGAACTTTTGGCACCGAGGGCTCAGGAGCAGCTCCACAGGTTTATTTCAACAACAATAAGATTGACGGCAACATTGCATCATCACCTTATTATACAAGTACAATAGGATACAAAACCACTGATGCTTCTGCAACAGGTATTACAACTCTGACAGATAACAGTTTTACAAACCTAAATATGGGTGTTGTTAACAATTCTAGCGTTTCTGTAGCCGCTACCTGTAACTGGTACGGTTCAACAGTAGCTGCTACTATTGCTGCTGGTATTTCAGGAAATGTTACCTATTCACCATGGTTAAGCAATGGAACTGACAATCAATCATCTACTCCAGGTTTCCAGCCAGTTCCGGGTAGTTGTACAGGCTCTGCAGTAGAAGCAACACTTAACTATAAAATTGATGCTGGATGTCCCGGTACAAATACTGGTTCTATATATATCAATGTAAATGGAGGTTCTGGTAGTTATTCATATTTATGGACTCCCGGTAGCTATACTACCAAAAATATTACCGGAATTCCTGCTGGTACATATAATGTAGTGGTAACTGACGTAATCAATAGCTCTACCCTTACATTAGCTTCAGATGTTGTAGTTGGAAATACTTTTACAGCTCCTGCTGTTTCAGATCCTGGTGCTCAAACTGCTTCTACCGTTTCAAATACCTGTGCCGGAACAGCTAGCTATACTGCAACACCTTCAGGAACGCCTTTGCCTAGTTTAAGCTATTCATTTAGCGGTGTAACCACTGCTACAGGAAGTGGTACAGGTTCTGGTGCTACCTTCAACAAAGGCGTTACCAATGTTGTGGTTACTGCAAGCAATGGTTGCTCAACTCCTGCAACAGCTTCATTTACTGTAACGGTAAGTGATAATCAAAATCCTGTTATTACTTGTCCTGATAATCAGACCAGAACACCACTTGCTACCGGCAATACATATACTGCTGTAGGAAATGAATTTAATCCTACATTCAGTGATAACTGTCCCGGTACCGGCATTGCTTACGTTTTAAGCGGAGCTACTTCAGGAACCGGTACCACATTGGCCGGTAAAATTTTCAATACAGGAACTACTACTGTTCAATGGACTGCTACAGATGCATCATCTAATGCTGTTAGCTGTTCATTTGATGTAATTGTTTTACTTAAAATCTACGGTAGCATTAAATATGCCAACAATGCACAAACTCCATTAAATGGTGTTATTGTAAAATTAAAAAATACTACTGGTGGTGCTACAGTTGGAATATGGAATACAAGCGATCCTGGTCACTCAGGAATTTATGAATTTACAGGAATGCCAGCCGGTAATTACTACTTAGAAGTAAGTTCTGTTAATTCCGGTGGTGCATTCACTACCTGGGGTGGTGTAAATGCTACCGACTATTTACTTGAACAACGCCACTCATCTGGTGTTGCTCTTTTGGCAACAACTCCTGCTGTTAAGAGAATTGCCGGTGATGTTAAATCTCCTACCACTCCACCTGCTATTTTATTAGTTGATGCTAATACAGTAAAAGCTGCATACATAGCTGGTAATCCTAATAGCTTCCAGATTCCAAGATGGGTATTCTCAGCAGCTAATGCTGTTTCACCAGCTACCGGATTAACCAACATTGCGTTTTCTACCAATAATGTTGTTGTAAATATTATAGGTGCCTGTGCCGGTGATGTGGATTTTTCTTATCTTCCTCCAAGTGGTAATAAAATTACCCAACGACCAAATCTTGATGTCATCAGTCGTGGTAAAATAGCTGCTACTTCCAGAGAAATTGAAATTCCTGTAAGGGCTGAAAGCAATATGCAAATGGGTGCTATTTCTTTGATACTTGATTTTGATGCTTCTATGTATGATATTACAAGCATCAGCATGCCAAATCAGGGTAATGAAGCGCCTTTCTTTGTAACGGATCAAAACATCCTTAGAATTGGCTGGGCTTCTTTACAGTCTATTGCTGTTGCTCAGGGTGAAACCATTTTAACGATTCATGCAATTGCCAAAGGAAACAATGCTGAAGATTTGCATTTTACGTTGAACAGCAATCCTTTGAGTGAAATAGCAGATGTTGATGGAGTTGTATATAAAGATGCACTGGTATCCATTGCTGAAATTGGCGGAACTACAACGGATCTGTTTTCTGTTTATCCCAATCCTGCAAGAGATGTGTTGAACATCGAATACACCATGGATAAAAACGGAAGTTTCCGTGCTGAAATTTATAATATCGAAGGTCAGCTTATGAGTACTACTGAAAATAATACCAGAATTGCAGGAAGTTACAAGGAAAAAATCAGCTTAAACAACCTGGCTGCCGGTATTTATACCTTACGTGTATTTACAGGAAATACTTCCAATAACCAAAAAATAATTATAACAAAATAATCAATCAGCAATATGCCGGATGACGCCAGAAGCGACTCCGGCATATTGTTTGTAATCAATGAGATAAAAAATAATTAAAATTAAACCTTAATAATTAAATGTAAAAAAAATGAGACAGATTTACAATTCAAAAATCAGGGAAACCAGGCTTGGATGGAGCCAGCTATTCCGCATTTCATTGCTCATAATGCTTTTTGTTATGACATTTGTTTTCAGCAGTAATGCTCAGAACATGACCGGAACCAATAAATGTTACCCTTCCGGTAGCACTGCGTTTGGTGTTGATGCGCAGCCTTCTCCCTACGGAACCAGCTACTATTATACTTTATACCGTATAAGTACTGCCGGTGTTTACAACAGGATTCAATATTTTCCCGGTCCTCTATCTTTACCCGGTGCTGCCAGGGATTTTTCCGGTTTATTTAATACTCCCGGTAAATACAAAGTTCTGATTGCTCCCGGTCCTTCTACACCTTCTACAGGTTTTACTACTGTTCCTGGTAGTTATATTGACGTTCCAGGAGAATATTGGATTTATGATGCTCCTACTGTTGAAGCATTGCATTTTTCCGGTACTGAAAATACTGATTACACGATAGATGCCAATTCATGGGGCGTTTATTGCGGTTCTGCAAATGGTTCTGTATCTATTCAAACTGAGGACAACTATACTTATGGAAGTACATGGGATGTTAGTTACCAATTATATAAAGATGGCAACGCTGAGGGAGCTGCTTTTACCGGTGACGGTAGTATAAAAACATGGTCTGGTCTGCCTGATGCTGAATATTATGTTACTGCTAAAAGAGACGCTTGTCCCGAAAACAATATGGATAATACCAAGGTTGTAAAAACAGGTATTGTTACCAATACCTCAACCAGTCTTTGTTATCTTACCATACAGGAAGCCATTGATGCTACTCCTACGGTTAATACAAATATTATTGAAATTTCCAATGGAAGTACTACCGTTTATCCTGAAAACCTTTACATTGATAAAGAAATTACTTTACAACCTAAATTAGGTGATGCTCCTGAAATTGATGGATCTATTGATATTGATGCTGATAATGTAACAATCCAGGATTTGTTCGGCGTTTTAAGTGCAAATCCTTATGCTATAAAAATACATGCTGGAGCTGATAATTATCTTATTAAAAATTTAAGTTTAATTAATTCAATAGACAAAGGGATTGTTCTCGAATCCGGTGCCGGTGGTGGAACCATTCAGGGAAATACCATTATGATGAATTATATTGGTATTGATATTGCAGGAAGTACTGCAGGTATTATTAATATCGATGGAAACTTCTTAGATGGAAATTTCACTTCAGATATTCTAAATCCTGTTACTAATACAACTTCCGTTTCAATAACGGGCAACTCTTTTACCAATACTTCATTAGCGATAGACAATTATGGTTCCCTTATGACCATTACCGGTAATAATTTCGATAATGTTCCTGCTAGTGGAATTGCTATTCAAAATACAGGCGCTAATACGTTGACGATTAATCACAACTCTTTTGGCGGTTTTAATTTAAGCAGAACTGCCATTACTTCAGATAATGCTCTTAATGCTGTAAGCAACTGGTTTGGAAGTGCTAAAGGACCAATCGAAGCTGCAAATCCTTGCGGTGACGGCTGGATAGTTTCTTCAAATATTACGTATTCTCCATGGTATGGCGAAAGCGGAATGACCACAACAGTTTCTGCATTTGATGCTACGGTAGCTTCTCATACTGATAATACCTGTTTTGGCGATGCACTTGCAACCATTACCATGAATCCAAGCGGAGGCGTTGCTCCTTATGAATACACCATTGACGGAGGCGCAAACTGGGCTTCCTATCCTTCTGAAATTATTGATGGCTTGACACATTCAGGTCTTGCTGCAGGAACTTATACCATTACTGCAAGAAGTGCCAATGGATGCGAAATAGCAATAACACCTGATGTGGTAATTACAGAACCAGCTATTTTATCTGCTGATGTAGCACATACAGATATTACCTGCAATGGTGCTGCAGATGGAACGATTACTATTACCAACCCAGCCGGTGGTTCCCTTTCTTATAATTATAGTATAGATGGCGGAGCAAATTATTACGCAAGTGGTAGTTTTACCTCATTAACAAATCTAACATCTTATAATGTTTTGATACAGGATGCTGCACACACAGCTTGTGGAATTTCTCTGGTGAATCCATTGGATATTATAGAACCTCCGGTTGTAGCTGCTCCTTCTACTACTACCCAAACATACGAATATGATGGTATAGAATATACTGTTACAGCTACACCTGCGCTACCAGGCGAAACTATTGTCTGGTATGCCAATTCAACAGGTGGATCACCCATTACAGCTCCTGCCATTACCAATGTAGGTGATGTTTCAGCATGGGCTGCCTCTTACAACGGAACTTGCTATAGCAACGACAGAACCGAAGTAACCGTTACCATTACCCCAAAACCGTTAACCATTATTGGTTCAACCATCGCTTCAAAAATATATGATAGTTTTACAACAGCAGGTGCTGTCACTCCCGGTACCCTTTCAGGTTTTATTTTCCCTGAAACAGTAACTGCAACTGCAGTAGCAGCTGATTATCCTTCTGCCAATGTTAATACTTATCCATCCACTGTTATTACCTATACATTACATGATGGTTTAAATGGTGGCTTACTTGGTAACTATAGCTTAGCAGACGGAAGCGAAACAGGTGAAATCACAATCAGAGAAGTTAATGTAACAGCACAAACTGATACAAAGAACTATGATGGTAATAATCTCTCATCTGTATCTCCAATAGGTGATGCATTACAGGGAACTGATACTTACACCACACAAGGTACTCAGACATTTGATAATAAGGATGTAGCTACTGGCAAAACAATGACAGCAACAGGTGCTTCAATCAATGATGGCAATGGAGGATTAAACTACAACATTAGTTATGTAACCAATGGTACAGGTGTAATTACAATCAGAGAAGTTAATGTAACCGCAG
>CAIUKU010000257.1 GCA_903899825.1 uncultured Bacteroidales bacterium
ACCGATTGATATGTCTTTCATTTTTACAAACCCTCTTTTTATTTGTCTTCAACATATTATAATGTAATCTTATAAGACAAAAAATGATTAAAACGACTAAATGTTAAAATAATTAATTCATATACAACCAAAACTAAAATTTAGTTGTCTTTCTTTTATTACCCATGATTAATTGATGCTAAAGCGCTGTTTCGATAGATTATTGAAGCGGCACTTTTAGCTTTAGACCCGATTTAAATGCATAATTCCTGTACGAATAAGCAAAAAAAAGACGCATTGAAGCGTCTTTTTTTATTATATAATTTTACAGATTAATAGAAAAATATTCTATTGTCTTCAATTTTTGCCTTGTCCTGAATTGCTTTGTAAGCATCGTTTCCTACTCTTTGTTGGAAAGAACCCTGTGATTGCATTTTTATCATTGTAAAATCTTTGGCAGGAGGAGCTTTGATAATATCATCCACACATACTACATAAACTCCGGTATAACCCTTGATAGGTTTAGAAACAGCTGCTTTCTTCATAGTAAAGGTAGTTCCTATTACTTCAGGCTCGTAGCCTTTTCTGCCAACGTTGTAAGCAGCATAATTCAATTGAGGAACGGTATCAACCTGAGTATTAAATTTAGCGGCCAATTGGTTTAAATCCTGGGTCGCTGCCAACGCTGTTTTTAATTTTTCCTGTATCAATACAGCTTTTTTATCTCTCTTTACAACAAACTCAAGTCTTTGTTTGAGTTGAGCCAAAGGAGCTATTCCTTTTTCGCGGACTTCTTTAACAACTGCTACTACAAATTTATTATCGAATTCAAACACCTGTTTCGAAACATCATTCTTTTTGGTTTCTTCATTAAAGGACCATCTTACCAGTTCTCTAGCATTTTCTACGCCCGGGATATTATCAGCCATTGGCTGAATGTATTCTGCTGTACGTTTGTTTAAACCTTCTTTTTTGATAGTAGCTTCAAATTGTTCTACAGTAGTATTTTCGCTGGCAAATTTATTTGCTTTTGCAAAAATGTTCTTATACGTTTGATTACTTGGTTCAAGACTACGGCTTACAAGTGCAACACGAACTTTCTTTTCAGGAATTTTTTTCCCGGTTATGTTGATTACATGAAATCCGAATGGGGTTTCAACTACAACCACATCACCCACCTTGCCTTTAACGACGGCTTCATTAAAAGGAGCAACCATTGTCTGATCCGCAAACCAGTTTAAATCACCTTTATTTTCTTTTGCAGAAGGATCATCAGAAGAGGTAGCTGCCATTGCAGAAAATTTGGTTGTGTCTTTCTGAATGATTATTCTCAGACTATCGGCAATTTTTTTAGCTTCATCTTTTGTCCTTTTTACAGTTTCAGCAGCACCGTAAGCTCCCTGAAAAGATAGAAGAATATGACGGGCTTTCATTGAATCAGGGCGTAATTGAGCATCCATTAATTTTGCCATTTTAAAAGAACCATTGTCCATAAATGGAGGAAAGATAGTTCCTACACTTGCATTAAACATTGCAGAGTCGATACTGTAAGGTAGTACACCTCTTTTGATAAATGTACTATCATAGCGTTTATCAGATCTGGTATTTACAAATTCAGGAATGTTTTCTGTGGTTTGAAAGTCTGCAAAAATATCATTCACCTGTTTGGTGGTTGCATCCACGTCTTCTTTTGAAGGGAGTACTTCAAACATAACATAATCTACATCTCTTGATGGTTCCTGATCAAATTCCTGTTTATGTTCTTCGTAATATGTTTCGTAATCTTTATCGGTTAATGTAACTGAACTATCAGAAACTGTAGCATAATCAACAGCAACAAGGCGTAATTTTACAAAATCGTTCTGCGCTTCATAAGCCTTTTTAGCAAAAGCTTTGGGCATGTAAAAACTTTTAGAAATAAGGTTATTGTATTTTGTGCGAATTCTATCTGTTTTGATATATTCTTCAATTGATTTCCATTGTTTTTGTTCTTCTGGTTTCATCTGATCGAAACCATTGATAATCTGCATCACTCTTTGTCTGTCGACCTGTCCTGTTTTTGGATTTGTAAAGTTCTGATTAATAAATTGATGTAAGAATTTACCATAAAACATATCATTCATTTCGTCAGGAGAAACTTCAATAGAAAGCTCTTCATATTCTTTTCCCATAAGAATATCACTTATTAACTGATTCCAGACACTTTGACGAACCTGAAATAATTCCTGGGAGGAAAGGTTTTCTTTGCGCTGTTGTTGCTTCATTTGTTCAACCTGAGTTTCCATTTTCCGTTCGAATTCATTATAGGTAATATCTGTGCCATTGATAACACCTAGTTTTTTATTATTGAGTCCATTAGTACTCTTAAACGCATCCTGTAAAACGAATCCAGCAATGGCAATACCAATTAAAATAATTAGCAAACCTGATCTTTTTCTTATTGTTCCTATAATAGCCATAGTTCTTTTTTTTAAATAGTTGGCAAATTTACATTTTTTTTTGTAATTTATATTATTTTTCACCCATTTTTTTACAAAAAGCAAATCAACTGACCATTTATAGAAGATAAATTCTAAGCAAAAAAAAATTGAAACACGGAAAGATCACAGATAAGTCAAAAGCCAAACTGCTTTCCAATGTACTATAAACAAATAAGTTGAGGTGATAAATAGCAGGAAAATCTGAAAATTATTGAATGTATTATTCTTTCACAATTCTCATGTTTACTTTTTCAATCCGGGTTTCACTGGCTTCAAGTATGGTAAAAATAAAATTTCCTATCATTATTTCGTCGTTTAAATCAGGAATACTCTCATGTGAATGGGTAATCAAACCGGCCAATGTTTCATAATCATCTGTTTTTGGCAAATCTAATCCGAATTTATCGTTCAGGTAATCGATTTCAAGCCTTCCCGAAAAAATAAATTCATTTTCCGAAATTTGTTTTTCAGTATGGTCTTCAGTATCATATTCATCATTGATTTCTCCAAAAATTTCTTCAATTACATCTTCAAGCGTGAGCATTCCGGAAGTTCCGCCAAATTCATCCACTACAACCGCAACATTTTTGCGTTGCTCAATAAATGCAGCTAAAAGCTTATTGGCAAGCATGGTTTCAGGAACAATAATAACAGGTTTCAGTACCTGATTTATATTGATTGGTTTTTTTAACATATCATGAGAATGCACATATCCTATAATAACATCAATGGTATTTTCAAAAATAAGTATTTTCGAGAGGTTGGTAGCGATAAATAATTTTAGGAGTTCATCTATGGATGTATTCTGTG
The DNA here is from genome assembly GCA_903899825.1 of uncultured Bacteroidales bacterium. GTDB lineage: Bacteria > Bacteroidota > Bacteroidia > Bacteroidales > JACABE01 > JACABE01. The sequence goes on from CAIUKU010000257.1 coordinate 3,270, forward strand.
CTGCTGCAATTATTTCAGTACGTGGTATCATGCATTCCCGCAATTTCACATCTCTGAAATCAATCGCATTTTGAAACATCTGTAGTTCTTGTTGTATTTCATTGTTTGAAGCGTTAACATTCGAAAATTCATTTAAATAATCATCTACATCAACAGGAGTAAATACTTGGTTCTGATGATTGAATTTAACCTTAAACAGTCGTTTCAACAGAAATTCAGAAAATGATATGAATAAAAATGTAACTGGATAAAGTAAATAATAAAAAAATATGGCAGGAACGGCAAAAAAACGCAATGTATTATTGGCATTGATCCTGAAAAGTATTTTTGGTAAGAACTCAGCTGTTATTAATATTATGAGGGTAGCGATAATGGTTTGAATAAGCAGAATCAGAAATTCGGAATGAAAATTTGCAGGAAAAGCGCTAATAATAGAAGGTCCAAGCATTCTTGATATAACAATACCATAAATAACCAGTGCTATATTATTACCAAGCAATAAAGCACTGATAAATTTCCAGGGCGTTTTCGAAAAATTTGATAAAATACTTGCAGACAATGAGCCTTTGCTTCTGTCAACTTCAATTTTTAATTTGTTAGCTGTTATAAAAGCGATTTCCATGCCTGAAAAAAAAGCAGATAATAACAACATTATTAATATGATAAAAAAATCATTCATTTATTCGCTTTTATCAATATTAATACTCCCTCTGGGACGTCTCAGTGTATAATTGCTAAAACTTTCATCCGCATCAAAGCCATCTCCGTATAAAATGCCATCTTTATTTACCCTTTTTACAAAAACATTGGAGGAAATCGTTTTTCTGTTCTGATCCCATAAAAGGCTTTCGGTATAAATGGTATCTCCTTTTTTAAAATCAACAATGATAACATTGTTTTTAACCTCCATTATTTTTCTTTCTTCGTAATTTACAGCATAATTTGCTGATAGTTTCATTTTTTCATTCCTGTTTTCATCATAAAAGACAACAGATAAGCCTTTAGGATATTTTGAATATGATTGTTCGCCCTGATAACGGTCTAATTGTGGACTAACCATATAGAGTTGCAATTTACCGGAGTCACTTCTTAAAATGCTAATGTCTTTAGCTGACTCAACAGGTAAATTTGCAAAATCAGTCAATGATTTTATTTTTTTCAGATCATTTTGGCAAGAACCAATAAGCAAAACCAATAAAATCCCGGAAAGCAGTCTTAGGGTCTGATTCCGGGAAATTTTACATGAATAAAAACAAAAACAATATTTATTTATCACTTTTATAAAGTGTTGTGTTTATCTTACGATGGTGTTTTCGTTGATCCAACAGCCAACTTTATAAGTATCTCCTTTTTTTAGTGTGTAAAAGAAAATTATTTCATCACTCGGGAAAGCCCTGGAATAAGATGAAATCCTACTATTTGCTGTTTCAACTATTTTAGGACTTGAATCAACCTTTTTAGCCTGATTGTATTTATCAACAGCCGCCCAAAAAGCTACTTTAGTAGTCAATTCATTGTCACCGCATGATTTGGCTGATTGAGCATATAAATCTCCGATAATAATGTAGGGCATTCCATCCCCTGGTTTTGCTTCCAATGCTTTGTAAGCAAATGTTCTTGATTTTTCATATTGACTTAAGTTGCTGTATATATCGGCAAGCAATAAATATACTCTTGCTTTTTCATTATTTTCGGATAGTTTAGTAACTGCATCTGACAAATATTCTGCTGCTTTTGCATATTGTTTTTTGGAGTAACACATTTTACCCATTAAATAAGCTGTTTCAGGAGTAGGTTCAAGTTTGTATAAGTTTTCGGTAGCTTTAAAAAATAAAGGATCATCTGTGCATTTTTTCTTATCAAGAATTTTAGTTATTTTCTTTAAAAGAAGAACGTCATTAGGTGATTGTTTGAATTTTTTACTATAAATATTTACTAATTCCTGACAAGAAGTGAAAGGTTCAATGGCCTTTTCGATATTTTGCAGAACTTTGTCATATTCATCTTTGTTTTTAACATCGTTGCTCATATTTTTTTCAATAAGATCACTTACCGCATCATAATTATCAAGAATCAGAGATGAATCAGCTTTGCCTGTTTTCACATATTCGATGGTAGATATACAATAATTGTACATTACAATAGGCTCAGCAAAATTGCCGCTTAATTCTATTGCTTTTTTGAACAGCAGATAAATTTTTTCCTTTTCTTTAGGACGGTAAGCCAATAAATCGTTGCCTTTTTTACCTAAATTTAATCCTTCCTTTCCAAAGAAATCAATCCTTTTATCCCATATCATTAACAAAGTATCAATATGTTTTTCTTTTAACTTTACATCTTTTTCATTATCAATTATAAATTTTATAATAGTTGCACCTCTGATAAAAGTGTTTTCACTTGCCATAGGGCAATTCAAAAACACTTCTCTCCAGGGTTTTATGGCATCCTTATAATTAGCTTGTTTATAAAACTCGCTGTACAATGAAATATTTGTTATACAGTTAACACTGTCTTCAGGTGTTTTTCCGTATTTTTGAGCAGATACCGTCAAACTGACAAATAAAGTAACTACTACTGTTAAGATTTTAATCGTTTTCATTTTTTGTTATATTAATCGTTTTTAATCAAATTTTCTTTTGAAGAACCAGAAATCGTAGGCAGAAAAACCAATTGTAATTTTTGTAAAGTTCTCTTTAATTAAATCATTGTCAAGACTACCTCTTTTCCCGTATTCTATTCCAAAGTTAAACGTTGATTTACTTTTTCTTAGTGGTAGACCTAGACCAAAACTTATGCCAAACTCATCAATTTGAGTATTATTTATCTTTAAATTAGTAGTTGTATATTTAAAGCCAGCTCTGTAGGTTATTCGTTTAAAATATTTTGTTGAATAATAATCAGGTTTTATTTCACCTCCAACAGAAATTCTCATACTATTAGTCAAAGAAGCATCTTTTACATCGTTGTATGTGTAATTAGCCCAGTTTTGCCAGTTTAAGTCTGCTCCAACAAGCCATTTATTTGTTTTTTCCAGGCTAAATCCAATTCCAAAATTCATTGGAATGTGAATATTGCCAGCTATATCGTTTTGGCTGTAATTAGTGGAAGTATCATGCACATATTCATAGCCGCTTGTACTTTCCGAAAAACTATAAACCAACTGATCTTCGGTAGTTTTTGCATTCATTGCATTGCTAAAAACTATACCACATCCCATTGTTAAACCATTCCCGACTTTTTTTGTATATTGTAGTCCAAAGTTGAAATTAAAAATACCAATATTGGTTGATTTAGCATCTTTAATATTATACGTATAAAGAGAATCGGGAAAATAAACGGCTTGAATTCTATCAATAAACCCAAATAAATAGGAGACATTTACACCCAGGGATAAATTCTGATTGATTTTAAATGCTTGTCCGATATAGAACTGGTTGAGACCACCTGTTCCTTCGAATTTGTTTTTAACTTTTCCTAAATATAAAATATCTTGACTTTCAGAGACATTATAACCTACACTACTATAGGGTAATAAACCAAAACTCCCTTTCCACCAATTATTAATAGGAAAACCGAAAGTAATATAGCCCAATGAAGTATAATTTGATTTTTGACTCAAACTGCTTGTTTCCAGTTTAGTAAAATTACTAAACAATCCTCCTTCAAAAACGAAAGACAGAGAATCAAAGCTTGTATAGGAAGCCGGATTGAGTATATTTACAGAAGTAGGATTTCTGACTGCATATCCAATTCCACCCATGGCAGTATACCGGCTGTTGTTGAAAGATTGTAATTCTCCAATACCAAAACGTGAATAAGGTGAATGAATTCTGTTCTGAGCATTTAAATCCAAAAAAGATATAATAAAAACCACAACCAGGGTTAAAATTATGTTACTGTTGTTTTTTAGCATTAAAATCGAGTATTATGTTTAGTCCTATTAAGACAATATTTGAAACTGCAAAGATGCTATTTTTTAATATTTTATCAAAATATTTCATGTCACCTCCGCTGAGAATTATTTTTAAATCTTTATAATTATCTGAATATTCAGATGTTATGCCTTTTACTTCGTGTAAAACTCCGTTAAGTATACCTGATAATATAGCATTTTCTGTAGTATTACCAATCAAAGAGAACTTTGTTTTTTTTTCAACTAACGGAAGTTTTTCAGTAAAAGTATGTAAGGCTTTAAATCTTATTGAAATACCGGGAGAAATACTACCTCCAAGGTATTCTGCATTTTGGTTGACAAACTCATAGGTGATGCAGGTTCCGGCAATAACTACCAATACATTTTGCTTGGGGAAAAAGTGGTTAGCAGCTATAGCTGCAGCCAATCTATCCTTACCTAATGTTTGTGGCGTTAAATATCGGTTTAACACCGGAATGGGAGTTTGCTCGGTAAATTCAATAAAAGTAAAATCTGATTGAAGAAATGTTTTAATGTTTGAAGGATAGTCAATTACAGATGATAATATTGCATATTTAACAGGATATTTATCAGTAATTTGCTTTATTTTTTTCAGTTTTATTTTTTTAAACGCATGCATTTCGAGGATTTGATTTCCTTCAAAAATGGCAATTTTTTGCAATGTATTCCCAAAGTCTAAAACCAACTTCATATCAAAAATTTGAACGGCAAAGTTAATCAAAATTAATAGAATAGCAGTATTTCATTTTTTGTTAGACACTTAAATAAAAAATTTAACCTTTAAATTAATACTTTTAATTCCTGTTTTCGGGCATTCATCGGAATTATTTTTTAAAAACAAA
>CAIUKU010000258.1 GCA_903899825.1 uncultured Bacteroidales bacterium
CATATAGGTTAAATACCATTCGATAGCCGTCAGGCAAACCCTGAATAAGTTTTATCAGATATTCTGCTGAATAATGGGTTTTAAAATCATCCGCATCATTTCCAATCTCAAGATAACTATCATCATCAATTGTGCTGTTATAATAATGTTTTAAATTTGAACGGTAATTGTTAATTGCAGTATTCACCATGATTTTTTTAATCCAACCTTCGAAAGAACCTTTTTTTTTAAATTCACTCAAACTAGTGTATATCTTCATAAAGCCATCAATCATAACATCTTCTGCTTCATCTCTGCTTTTAGCATAACGCATACAAATTGCAAACATCAAAGAACGGTATTTCTCAAAAAACATTTTTTGTGCATAGCGATTTCCTTCTATACATCCCTCAATCAGCTTTTCTTCGGAAATATTTTTATGCATATTTCTACCTTAGACGTAATTTAAAATAAATTGGTTGTATGTGGAACAAAATTAAATACAAAAGTCCGTCTAACCTAAGCAAGACGGACTTTTTTTTTGAAGGGAAATTATTTATTTTCCTGAGTATCTTCAGTTTCTTTATCGTTTATTTCTTCTTCTGAAAAATCAAGTAAATTTTCCTGTTGCAATAAATTATACCATGAGAATAATTTCTTAATATCTGAAACATAAACCCTATCTTTATCAAAATCAGGAACAACTTCTTCCATGTATTTTTTCAATGCGTTGTTATCTGATTTGTGATCAATGCATTTACCTCCATTTTCTTTATCATAAATAGCTTTTAAAACGGTCTTCAAAGGCAAATCTTCATCTGTTGTAAAAATACTTATATCGTTCAACGAACTCATTTTTTCAGCAGCAAATACAGGAATCCTTTTCTTATCTAATATTGATTCGACCAAGGCACCTGATTTTGTTTGAGAAATTACTAAGTATAATCCTGGTTTTCCCGTAATGGCTAATATTTTTGATAAATCCATAGTATGTTTATTGGTTTTAGAAATTAATTTATTAAACAACAAAAGTATAAAAAATAGATTTGTTTGAACGATTTAATTCAATAAAAAATGGAGAATTTAAACTTTTATACACCGCTTATATCCTAACTTATTATCTTTTAATGACTAATTCATTGATCAGATTTTTTGCACCTGCATATTTATCAATAATAAAAAGAACATATCTGACATCTACGCTTATTGTCCGCTGCAAATTAGGTTCAAAAGCAATATCTCCACTCATGGCTTCCCAGTTACCATCAAAAGCTAAGCCTATTAATTCGCCATCGGCATTAATAACAGGACTTCCTGAATTACCACCAGTAATATCGGTATTGCTTAGAAATGCGACCGGCATTTTACCATTTTCCGCATAATCACCAAAATCTTTCTTCAAAAATAAGTCTTTTAATTTGGCTGGCACAACAAATTCCCAATTATTGGGATCTTCTTTTTCCATAACACCATCCAGGGTTGTTTTATAATCATAATGAACGGCATCGGCAGGATAATAATCCAAAACCTGTCCGTAAGTTACACGCATGGTTGAGTTAGCATTAGGGGCAAACTTCTTTTCAGGTTGCATTTCTCTTATTCCGGCTACAAACGAACGATTTCCTCTTTCGAGCATTTCGTTGTATTGTTTCAATTGATCGTTTAATTTAAAATAGTTGTCGTAAAAAGCATTCATTAATTGATAAACCATGTCCTTTTCAATTGCTTTTGCATTGGGTTTAGATAAAAACGATTTGATTTTATTTAAATCATTAAAAATTGATTTTTTAAATACCACTTCTGCATATTCAGTAAAATTCCCCTTGTATTTTGAAGCAATATTAATCAGTAATTCTGGTTGTTGTTCTTTGGGTACATTGGTATAATACATATTTAACATTGACGCCAGTAATTTTTTATCGGTAGCCAGGTTATAATCTTTAAAATACTTATCGGATGCCGTTTTTAATGCATCTGTAATTTTTTTTATCTTTTCATTATCCGGTTTTTCAGCCTTTAATTCCTTTGCCAATCCTGAAAAATTTCTGGAAAATCCAATAATTTCGGGACCTCTTGCAATGGCTTCCTGAAAATACCAACGTTGCAATTCAAATTTAGCCAACTCAGCATAAGCTGAAGAAATATCTTTCAATGTATTTCCGTAGGTCTCTTTATATTGTGCAGTTGAATTAACCCAAACATCAAATTGGTTTTCTAATTCTTTCTTTTTATCATAAACTTTCAATCGTTTCAAACCCTTGGTTTGACCAATAAAGTATTTCCAATAGTTAGCTGTTTGAGCATATTTTGAAGCATATTGAATACGAACAGCAGGATCAGCATTCATTGACAAACGCATAATGGCTAACTTTTCTTCACGGATTTTTACAATATTAGGATTTTTAACATCTATAGCAAGCTGCACACCAAAAGAAGTTAAATAACGGTCAGTAGAACCCGGATAGCCCATAATCATTGCAAAATCTCCTTTTTTTACACCTTTAGCTGAAACGGGTAAAAAATGTTTGGGTTTAAAGGGTACATTGTCTTTTGAAAATGCAGCTGACTTGCCATCAGGTGACATATAAACCCTGAAAATACTAAAGTCAGCAGTATGGCGGGGCCACATCCAGTTATCAGTATCCGCGCCGAATTTACCAATAGATGAAGGAGGAGCACCAACCAAACGAACGTCTTTAAATACCTGATATACAAACATATAAAACTCATTTCCGTTAAAAAAGCTTTTTACAACTGCTTCATTACCATTTTCTTTTGGAATATTCCCTTCATATTTTTTGGATAATTCCGCGATCTTATCAGCTCTTTCTTTTTCTGTTTTTATGCCTTTCAACTGTGCAAGAAATTCCTGGGTAAGATCTTCCATTCTTACTAAAAAACGAGCGGTTAAACCTTCATTTGGCAATTCTTCACTTTTATTATAAGCCCAAAATCCATTGGTCAAATAATCATTTTTAGTAGTCGAATGAGATTGTATGGATCCGTAACCACAATGATGATTGGTGAAAATCAAACCTTCGGCTGATACTATCTCACCGGTACATCCATTGCCGAATTGAATAATAGCATCTTTTAAACTTGAATGGTTGATACTGTAGATTTCTTCAGCTGTAAGATGCAGTCCTTCTTTTTGCATATCCACATAATTAAGGCGTGACACAAACATAGGCAACCACATGCCTTCATCGGCTTTGACAAAGGAATTGAAGATCAAACAAAATGCGATAAAAGTTAAAACAATTTTTTTCATAAAATTAAATGTAAAATATGGATAAATATGATTTTTCAGTTTGCAAAAATAATGGAAATAATTGAATGAAGGATTATTAAAATGGGAAGTATTTGTTATAAAAAGCTAAATAATCATTCTGTTTTTGATTTTTGGCTGATATCGTGATTTAATACCTATAAAATCAAAACATATATAATATGGTAAGCATTATAGAAGTCAGATTTACAAAAAAGTGTCCAGGTATTTAAGTGTTTATTTTTAAAATATGTAG
>CAIUKU010000259.1 GCA_903899825.1 uncultured Bacteroidales bacterium
AATACTGGTACGACAATCAATTTGCTGTACGTGGTGGTTATTTTCACGAAAGTATGTACAAAGGCAACAGACAATATTTTACATTGGGTGCAGGTTTGCGTTACAATGTTTTTGGGTTGGATTTTGCTTATTTAATTCCAACCGAACAACGTAATCCATTAGGAAATACATTAAGGTTCACACTCACATTTGATTTTGATGCCTTCAGAGATCAGAATAAAGCAGTAAAATAAATCTATGAAGATTAGAATTGGCTTTGGTTTCGATGTTCACCAACTTAAGGAAGGAATACCTTTCTACCTGGGGGGCATCGAAATTCCTCATTTTAAGGGAGCTGTGGGACATTCCGATGCCGATGTACTGATACATGCTATATGCGATGCGCTTTTAGGTGCTGCCAATATGAGGGACATCGGATTTCATTTTTCTGATACTTCTATTGAATTTAAAGGTATTGACAGTAAGATATTGTTAAAACGCACTACAGAAATCATTATTTCAAAAGGATATTCAATTTCCAATATAGATTGTACAGTCTGTTTGCAACAACCTAAAATTGCTGTATTTATCCCTGAAATGCAAGCCGTTCTTGCCGAAGTAATGAACATTGATTCTGATGACCTCTCCATCAAAGCTACAACTACCGAAAAAATGGGCTTTGAAGGCAGGGAAGAAGGCATTTCAGCCTATGCAGTAGTCTTAATTCAACAATTATAATATTTTGATTAAAATAGATAATTCATTAATTTCTGCTATTTCCGAAAAAGCCCAGAAAAGCGACAGGAAAAGGATGAATTATAATTTTCATAAAGCCGCTTATGATAGCTTACAGCGTTTAATAAATGCCATTGAACCTTATTCTTATATTCAACCACATAAACACGAAAATCCAGATAAACGGGAAATTTTTTTTATACTCAAAGGCAGAATGGCAGTAGTGGAATTTGACGATCATGGAAATATATTAGATCATATCATTTTAGATGCTGAAAAAGGAAATTTTGCAGTCGAAATTCCTGAAAGAACCTGGCATACTATCATTTCATTAGAAAAAAATTCAGTTGCTTATGAATTCAAAGATGGTCCATATAATGCTGATGAAGATAAAAACTTTGCAACCTGGGCTCCAAAAGAAGGTGATTCCAACTCCTCAGCATATATTGAGAACTTACTTGAAAACTTGCAGCTTAAAATTCAAACATTTTAATGTAAATTTGCAAAGATTTAATAAAAGAGAATATTTTAATGTTTCCTTTTACTTTACAAACTTTATAAACTTTATAAACTAATATGGCTGCTCAGAATCCTTCCATACCCAGAGGAATGCGTGATTTCGGTGCTAAAGAAATGATGCTTCGCAATTATATATTTGATACAATACGTTCGGTTTTCCAATTATTTGGATATCAACCATTGGAAACACCTACCATGGAAAATCTAACTACTCTAATGGGGAAATATGGAGAAGAAGGTGATAAATTACTTTTCAAAGTTTTGAATTCCGGTAACTATATTGAAAAAGCCTCTGAAGAAAGTTATCAGGATTATAAAAAACTAACTGCAATTATTGCTGAAAAAGGATTGCGCTACGATTTAACCGTTCCTTTTGCCAGATATGTAGTAATGCATCGTAATGAACTTTGTTTCCCGTTCAAACGATATCAGATACAACCGGTATGGAGAGCAGACAAACCTCAGAAAGGCAGATACCGTGAGTTTTATCAGTGCGATGTGGATGTTATAGGGAGTAAGTCTTTATTGAATGAAGCTGAACTGGTAAAAGTTTCTGATACTGTTTTTTCAAAACTGGGATTAAATGTTGTAATTAAAATAAACAATCGTAAAATTTTAGCTGGAATTGCAGAAACCATAGGGAATCCCGATAAATTAACGGATATTACAGTTGCTATTGATAAAATAGATAAAATTGGAGTTGAAAAAGTTAATATTGAATTATCAGAAAAAGGATTATCAGAAAAAGCTATTGAAGAACTTCAACCCATATTGAAAATGAATGGAAATAATGCTGATAAAATTCATATAATCAGCAAATTATTAAAAAATTCAGAAATTGGGATGAAGGGTATTGAAGAAATTCAAACGCTCTTTGATTTACTGAAGAAACAGCAAATTAAAGCTGAATATGAATTTGATTTAACATTGGCCCGGGGTTTAAGCTATTATACCGGCGCTATTTTTGAAATCAAGGCCAAAGATGCTCAGATGGGTAGTATTTGTGGAGGTGGTCGTTATGATGACCTGACAGGAATTTTCGGCATGCCTGATATGTCGGGAGTTGGCATTTCTTTTGGCGCTGACAGAATCTATGATGTTTTAATGGAACTGAAACTATTCCCGAATGAAGTTCAATCATCTACCAAAGTTTTGTTTGTTAATTTTGGTGAAAACGAAGCAAATTATTGCATTGAAATGGCTTCTGTTCTCAGAGAAAACCAGATTTCTGCTGAAGTTTATCCTGATGCAACAAAATTAAAAAAACAGTTTTCTTATGCAGATACAAAAAAAATTCCGTTTGTAGTAATTGCCGGTGAAGAAGAATTGAAAAACCAAACCTTAAAGATTAAAGATATGAATTCAGGAAGTGAAGCCATAATTTCAGCTCATGAATTGGTAAATTTCTTTAAAAAATAATTTATATACTCTATTTTTTATTGCTTTTTGATAGGTTTATACTAGAAATGCATATAAATTATTTTTATAAATTATCAGATTTGTGTTATTTTTAGATATTAATCAG
>CAIUKU010000260.1 GCA_903899825.1 uncultured Bacteroidales bacterium
AAAATTCGTTAATTATTTTCTGGCACACTGCTTGATATGGGCATTAAAAATAATTAATTTATAAATTTAATAATAGGAGGACAAAATGATGTTACCAATGTTAAGAAAACACAGTTATTTACCAAGTTTCGCAGATGATTTTTTTGGTAAAGATTTTTTATCAAACCTTGTAGAAAATCAATGTGGATTTAGTATGCCAGCAGTAAATGTTATTGAAACCAAAGACAACTTCAGAATTGAAGTAGCTGCTCCTGGCTTAAGCAAAGATGATTTCAAGATTGATATTCACAACAATTTGCTCACTATTTCTTCGGAAAAAGAAGAAAATAATGAAGAAAATAATGAAAAAATTATGCGTCGTGAATTTAGCTATTGCTCATTTAAGCGTGCATTTAGTTTACCCAATTTAGTAGAGCACGACAAAATTGTTGCTTCTCATAAAAACGGAGTTTTATATATCGAAATTCCGAAAAGAGAAGAAGCAAAAGAAAAACCTGCAAGGCAAATCAAGGTTTCATAATAAAAAAACCGCTCAGAAAAAGAGCGGTTTTTTTTTATATAGAAGAATTCATCAAATTTTTCGATCAATATATTTATAATTCTTAACTTTACCCATTCATTTTAAATTTATGAAGAATATTGTAATACTAACAGGAGCAGGTATTAGTGCCGAAAGTGGTATCAGGACCTTTAGGGATAGCGACGGACTATGGGAAGAATATCGCATTGAAGATGTGGCAACCTATGAAGCCTGGCAACGCAATCAGGATCTCGTGATTGATTTTTACAACCAAAGACGCAGACAATTAGTGGATGTTAAGCCCAATGCTGCTCATATTGCACTTTGTCGTTTAGAAGCAAAATACAATGTTCATATTATAACGCAAAACGTGGACGACCTGCATGAACGTGCAGGTTCAAAAAACATACTCCATCTGCATGGAGAGCTTAAAAAAGTAAGAAGTACTGTTGACGACAAACTAATTTACGATTTAAAGGGTTGGGAATTAAAAAAAGGAGATGTCTGTGAAAAAGGTTCTCAATTGCGCCCTCACATCGTCTGGTTTGGCGAAGAAGTACCTCTGATACAAACCGCCGGTGAATTATCTTCAACTGCTGATATTTTTATCATTATCGGAACTTCATTAAATGTTTACCCGGCTGCCGGCTTACTCAATTTTGTACCAACGCTGACACCAAAATATTTAATTGATCCCAATGCAAAAGATAATTATTACAAGCCAAATCTAACTGTCATAAAAGAAAAAGCCGGAATTGCAGTACCAAAATTAGTGGAAGATTTGCTCAATGATGATGAATAAATAGAAATTTTACTTAATTTTGCAAACTATGGAAATAGTAGTAAGCGGAATCAGACCCACAGGCGATTTACATTTAGGTAATTACTTCGGTGCACTTAAGAATTTCTTAAAAATGCAGCATCAAAATAATTGTTATTTTTTTATCGCCGATTATCATTCATTAACCACTCACCCAACTCCCGAAGATTTACACGGGAATGTAAAAAGAGTGCTGGTTAATTATCTTGCAGCAGGATTGGATCCGGAAGCTGCAACAATTTATATTCAAAGCGATGTACCTCAGGTTGCTGAATTGTATTTATTATTAAACATGAATGCATACATAGGTGAATTGGAAAGAGTTGCATCTTTCAAAGAAAAAATCCGCAGGCAACCCAATAATGTAAATGCAGGATTACTCACCTACCCTACCCTTATGGCAGCTGATGTTATTATTCACAGAGCTCAGAAAGTGCCGGTTGGCAAAGACCAGGAACAACACCTTGAAATGATGCGTACATTTGCTAATCGTTTTAACCGTATGTATAATATTGATTATTTTCCCGAACCACAAGCCTACAATTTTGGAGAAGAACTTATTAAAATTCCCGGTATGGATGGTAGTACAAAAATGTCAAAATCAGATAATGAAAACTCCTGCATTTTTCTTGGAGATGCACCAGAGCTTATTCGCAAGAAAGTGATGAAAGCTGTTTCAGATCAGGGACCGACCACAGCAAATCAACCTAAAGCGCAGGCCGTTCAAAATCTTTTCAATATTATGAAAATCGTTTCACCGGATGAAGTATATCTTCATTTTAACGATTTGTACAATAGTTGTCAGATTCGCTATGGAGATATGAAAAAACAACTGGCAGAAGATATTATAAATTTCACAGCACCCTTCCGTGAAAAAATCTCAGAACTAAGTGCTGACAATGATTATCTCAGAAAAGTTGCAGAGCTTGGTGCTGAAAAAGCACGCGAGAGTGCTGCCAAGACCATTAAAGAGGTACGTGAAATTATCGGATTTAAACCTTTCTAAAATCTTACCTCATCTTTACTAAACTATAATTATATTGATTGAAACTGCAAAGAAACAAGAAACGGCTGTATTAATAGGTTTGATTTATCAAAATCAGGATATTGAACAGGTAAATGAATACCTTGACGAACTCGCTTTTTTAGTGGATACAGCAGGGGGTATTGCTGTAAAACGTTTTATACAGCGATTGGAAAGACCCGATTCCAGAACATTTGTTGGTTCGGGTAAGTTGGCTGAAATAAAAGAATACATCGAAGCTGAAGAAATTAACATTGCTGTTTTCGACGATGAATTAACGCCTTCGCAAATCAGAAATATTGAGAAAGAATTAGAATGTAAAATCTTAGACAGGACCAATCTTATTTTAGATATTTTTGCAAGTCGTGCCCGCACTTCTCATGCCAAAACCCAGGTTGAACTGGCACAATATCAATATTTACTACCCCGCTTAACCCGTATGTGGACCCATTTAACCAAGCAACGCGGGGGCATGGGTATGCGTGGTCCGGGTGAAAAAGAAATAGAAACCGACCGCCGTATTATACGCGATAAAATCACCCTGCTCAAAGAAAAGCTCAAAGATATCGACAAACAAATGTCGACCCAGCGTAAAAATCGCGAAGACATGGTAAGGGTTGCCTTGGTGGGTTATACCAATGTGGGTAAATCTACCATTATGAATTTGTTGTGCAAATCGGAAGTATTTGCCGAAAACAAGCTTTTTGCCACCCTCGATACTACGGTAAGGAAAATGGTCATTGGCAATTTACCTTTTCTGTTGACCGATACCGTTGGTTTTATCCGCAAATTGCCCCACGATTTGGTTGAATCTTTTAAATCGACCCTGGACGAAGTGCGCGAAGCCGATATACTAATACATGTAGTAGATATCTCACATTCAGGATTTGAAGAGCAGATTGATGTAGTAAAGCAAACTTTGAGCGATTTAAAAGCAAGTGATAAACCCTATATTACCTTGTTCAACAAGATAGATGCCTACCGTTTTGTGGAACAGGAGCACGACGATTTATTGCCGGCTACCAAAGAAAATATGAATCTTGAGGAATTGAAAAACACATGGATGGCAAAATCTAATTCTCCAGCATTATTTATTTCAGCAAAAGAAAAGGAAAATATAGAACAACTGAAAGATTTCCTTTATGAGGAAGTTAAACGGATACATATCAAACGTTATCCTTATAATAAGTTTCTTTTTTAAAAAAACCGATAATAACAAGAAAACATAAACGTAAATATAAAATTATGCATTCATTTATTTGAATTAGCAATTTGTAACGTGAAGGGCTGGTTCAAAACATTTAACGCAAATTTATACTAAATTTAAATATTTTTCATACTAATTATTATACAATGAATATTATTATTGCTGGTGATGGAGAGGTTGGCTTTCATTTAGCTAAATCTCTTTCATATGACAAGCACAATATTACAATTATTGATGCCAATCAGGAGTTACTTAAAATGATAGAATCTCATACCGATTTAATGACAATAAAAGGAGATTCTACTTCAATTGCTGTATTGGAAAGTGCGAATGTTTCAAAGGCTGATTTGCTGATTTCTGTTGTACATAATGAACATATCAATTTGATGACATGTATTTTAGCAAAAAAATTAGGTGCAAAGAAAACAATAGCAAGGATAAATAATGTAGAATATCTGACAATAGAAAATCGTGAACTTTTTCAATATTTAGGGATTGATTCGTTGGTTTGTCCTGAAAGAATTGCAGCAAAGGAAATAATCAATCTTCTTAATCAATCGGTTGCAACTGAAGTTTTTGATTTTTCAGATGGTAAATTGATACTTTTTTTAATAAGACTGGATGAAAATGCCTTGGTGTTAAATAAAACGCTCAATCAAATTGCAAAAGAAAATCCAAACCTTAATTTTAGAGCTGTAGCTATTCATAGAAAATCTAAAACGATT
Source organism: uncultured Bacteroidales bacterium (assembly GCA_903899825.1). Taxonomy (GTDB): domain Bacteria; phylum Bacteroidota; class Bacteroidia; order Bacteroidales; family JACABE01; genus JACABE01. The sequence goes on from CAIUKU010000260.1 coordinate 4,297, forward strand.
ATCCCCAAAGGTACTGATACTTTCGAAAAAAATGATTTAATTTATGTAATTACGAAACCAGCAGGTATGACCGAATTATTTAAATTAGGAGGAAAAGTTAAAATTGATATTAAAAATATTATGATTGCCGGAGGGGGTAGAATAGCGAGAAAAACAGCCCGAAGTCTTCAGGATAAATTTAACATTAAATTACTCGAAATTGATAAAGAAAGATGTTTTAAATTAACTGAAGATTTAAACAATACATTGATTATTAACGGTGATGCTACAGATATTCAGTTACTTGAAGAAGAAGGAATTAGCAAAATGGATGCTTTTATTGCATTAACCAATCATACCGAAACCAATATTTTAACTTGTCTGCATGCCCGTAAATTCGGAGTAAAAAGAACAATTGCTCTTGTCGAAAATATCGATTATATTGATATTTCTCAAAATATTGGTATTGATACCATTATTAACAAAAAGCTCATAACAGCCAGTTATATTGCCCGTTTTACTATGGATGCATTGGTTACATCCATTAAATGTCTGAGTGGAATTGATGCAGAAGTACTTGAGTTTTTGGTAAAACCCAATTCACAGATAACAAAAAAAACGATTCAACATCTTAATTTTCCTGAAAGTGCAATTATTGGAGGAATTGTTAGAGATAATGACAGTTATATTGCCGTTGGAAATTTTCAAATTCAAGAAAATGACAAAGTTGTCGTCTTTGCATTACCAGATGCTATTCACAAAATTTCCAAACTTTTTCATTAAATGTACTAACATATTAGAAAAATGAATTTTTTACTCATTATCAGATTTATCAGTATATTATTATTGATAGAAGGAGGTTTTATTTTAACCGCTCTTCCATTTTCATATTATTATGGTGGCGAAGATTTTAATGCAATTTTGATTTCCGGACTGATTACGATTTTTGTTGGTTTGTTCATTAGATTAACTACGAAAGATGCAGATGCAAAAGGGATTGGGAAAAGAGAAGGGTATGTAATTGTAAGTTTTTCGTGGATAATTATTTCATTATTTGGCACTTTGCCTTTTATCCTGAGTGGTTCCATTACAAGTTTTACGGATGCTTTTTTTGAAACGATGTCAGGATTTTCTACTACAGGAGCATCAATACTCAAAGATATTGAGGTTGTTCCTAAAGGAATTTTATTTTGGCGAAGTATGACACATTGGATAGGTGGTATGGGAATCGTTGTATTAACTATAGCTATTTTGCCACTGTTAGGTATTGGAGGTATGCAATTGTTTAATGCAGAATCTTCAGGTCCAACCAAAGACAAGTTTCATCCACGTATTACTGAAACAGCCAAGAGATTATGGGGCATCTATGTTCTTTTAACATTTGCCGAAATAATTTTATTATTGGCAGGTGGTATGAATTTATTTGAATCAATGTGTCATTCATTTGGTACAATAGCTACTGGAGGATTTTCGCCTTTAAACAGCAGTATTACCAATTACTCCCCCTATATCCATTATGTAATAACCCTATTTATGATGCTGGCCGGAGTTAGTTTTTCACTTCATTATTTTTTATTAAAAGGGAAATTTAAAAGAGTTTGGTTTGATGAAGAAATAAGATTTTATCTTTTAATTATATTTGGGGCTAGTTTAATCATTGGTTCATTCCTATTTTATGATTCTTTCAATCAATACAACAGTATAGAAAAAGCATTCAGAGACGCGTTATTTCAAGTAACGAGTATAGTTACCTGTACTGGTTTTGCAACAGCTGATTATATGAAATGGGCTCCAGCTCTTTGGTTTTTTATATTTTTGTTAATGTTTAGTGGTGGTTGTGCCGGCTCAACTGCAGGTGGTATTAAAGTTATACGACATTTATTGCTTTTCAAGAATGCTTCACTTGAATTCAAAAGATTGGTTCATCCTTCTGCAGTTATTCCTGTCAGGTTAAACGGAAAACCTGTTCCACAAGATATTATTTTTAATATTCTGGCTTTTTTTCTGATGTATATATCCATTTGGGCTATTGGATCCCTTGCATTAAGTGGTTTAGGTTTAGACCCATATTCAGCCATGGGTTCAATTGCAACTACTATGGGAGGTATAGGCCCGGGTTTGGGAACAACTGGTCCAGCGGCAAATTTTTCCAATGTTCCTGATTTAGGTAAATGGATACTGTCATTTATGATGCTGATAGGTCGTTTAGAGATTTTTACAGTATTCATCCTTTTTGCTCCATCTTTTTGGAAAAAATAATTTACTTTACATATGCAAATAAATCAATTCGAAGTTATTGTTGTTGGAGCCGGTGCTGCAGGTTTATTTGCTGCGGGCAGGGCAGCAGAACAAGGTGCCAGAGTGCTGCTGCTCGAAAAAATGAATCAGCCCGGCCGTAAATTGCGTATTACCGGAAAAGGCCGTTGTAACCTTACCAATATAGCTCCCATGCGAGAATTTATGGATCACATTGGCGAAAATTCGAGGTTTCTTCGCCATGCCTTTTCTTGTTTTTTCTCCAAAGAATTGATTGATTTTTTCGAACAAAAGGGGGTTCCCATCACCGTCGAACGTGGCGAAAGAGCTTTCCCAACAAGCGAACAGGCGCAGGATATTTTTAATGCGTTGGTTGGCTGGGTCGAAAAACTAAAGGTAAGTATCCAAAAAGAATGCAGTGTTACCAAAATACTCGCCACAGAAGGCTGCATACAGGGCGTGGAAGTAAATAATACACAATTGTATTATGCACCCAGGGTAATTTTAGCCACAGGAGGCTGTTCTTATCCCGCCACAGGATCTACCGGCGATGGCTATAAACTTGCCAAAAGTCTCGGACACAACGTTACCAAAATACGCCCAGCATTGGTGCCAATGGAAACCAAAGGCAATACCGCTCAGGAACTACAGGGACTCAGCCTTAAAAATGTAAAAGCCAGCATCTGGATAGATGGAAAGAAAAAAGGTGATGCCTTTGGCGAAATGATGTTTACCCACTTTGGCATTACAGGTCCCATTGTATTAACGTTGAGCAGGAAATTTTCGCAGGAATTACAAGCCCGGCAAGCTATGATTTTTTCCATCGACCTTAAACCCGCTTTGGACGATAATATTTTAGATGCACGCTTGCTCAGAGATTTAAATGAACATGGTAAAATGAAATTTCAGTCGGCGCTTAAGCTTTGGTTACCGGGAAAATTAGCATTGATTGCAGGAGATTTATTAAAAATTTCGGCAGATAAATTATGCAATCAGATTTCGGCCGAAGAACGCAAACGCATCCGTTTATGGTTGAAAGATTTTCGTTTCGAAATTACAGGCAGCCGCTCCTTTGCCGAAGCCATCATTACCGCAGGAGGTATCGATTTAAAAGAAGTAAATCCAAAAACCATGGAATCAAAGCTAATAAAAGGATTGTTTTTTGCCGGTGAAGTACTCGATCTGGATGCCGATACAGGAGGTTATAATTTACAGATCGCATTTTCAACAGCCTGGCTGGCAGGAAGCATGAGTTCTTAAAGTTTATAAAGCTTGTAAAGTTACTAAAGTTTATAAAGTGGCTTCGCATGTCAAATATTGTTTTCTGATTTCATAATTTTTAATAAAAAAATTTGATGAGTATCAACCTTATGGGTTTTACACTAATGAAAATTAGTTTATTAATTTAAAATTTACAAACTAAAAATTGTATCTTTGTTTATAAATTTAAAACTTATGAGCTCAAAATACGAAAACATCCGTTTAAATTATAAAATATGGCTGGAAACCAAAGATGAACTGGGTATATTGGGAGATGGGAAATGGATATTACTGAAAGCCATCAGCGAAACAGGTTCGCTCAAGCTGGCCATGGAAAAACTCAATCTGAGTTATCGCAAAACCTGGAACAACCTCCAACAGATTGAAGAACGCCTGGGATTCCCCATACTCGATACCCAAAGAGGCGGTGCTGATGGTGGAAAAACCTGCCTCACACCCGAAGGTGAAAAGATTGTAAGGGCTTTTGATCATTTTCACATGCAGTTCGATGAATATATTCAGCAGGCATTTCATGAATTTAAAAAAGAATTGGAGAAATAGTCAATATTAAAATACATACAAAATTAATAACTTTAAGTATTCTAAGTACTTTAAGTACTCATTGATAACTAAAAATATGGCAGGCAATACACTCGGGAAAATATTTCAGTTGACAAGTTTTGGCGAATCACACGGAAAAGCTATAGGAGGTATTATTGATGGCTGTCCTTCGGGGGTTGAAATAGATTTCATCGCAATTCAACAGGAATTAAATCGTCGTCGGCCAGGACAATCTATTTATACCACTCAGCGCAATGAAGCAGATGAAGTTGAATTTTTATCCGGAATTTTCGAAGGAAAAACTACAGGAACACCCATTGCTTTCCAAATTAAAAATACAAATCAACATTCTGAAGATTACAAGCATATTTCAGAGGTTTTTCGACCTTCACATGCTGATTATACTTATTTCCGCAAGTATGGCAACTTTGATTACAGAGGTGGTGGAAGGGCTTCTGCCAGAGAAACCATTGCAAGGGTAGTTGCCGGAAGTATCGCCAGACAAATCTTATTGAAAGAAGGCATAAGTATTCTGGCTTTTACACAACAAATCGGTAAGATTAAGGCAGAAAATCTGGGCATAGTCACTTTACAAATGATAGAAGAAAGTCCAGTACGTTGTCCTGATAAAACAGCATCTGCTAAAATGATGCAATTGATTGAAGAAACCGGAAATAAAGGCGATACATTAGGAGGCATTATATATTGCTCCATTAATGGTTGCCCTGCAGGTTTAGGAGAACCTGTATTTGATAAATTGCAGGCCGACATTGCCAAAGCCATGCTCAGTATTCCTTCGGTAAAAGCGTTTGAATACGGCTCAGGATTTGCAGCTGTTGAAATGCTGGGTTCACAGCACAATGATATTTTCAACAGCAATTTTTCCACCAAAACAAATCATTCAGGAGGAATACAGGGAGGTATTTCCAACGGAGAGGAAATTTATTTCCGGCTGGCGTTTAAACCCATAGCCAGCATTATGCAAGCCCAACCCTCAGTGGATAAAAAAGGAAATACAATTTTGCTTGAAGGCAAAGGGCGCCACGATGTATGTGTATTGCCGCGTGCCGTTCCTATTGTGGAAGCCATGGCTGCATTGGTGATTGTTGATCATTGGCTGAGGGGGAAGATATATTCCTGAAAATTCAGCATTTTACAATATTGTCAGACATTAAGATTAACAAAAGTCCTTCTTAAGGAATTTATTAAAATCATAAATTTGCAACAATATTTTATTCCAAAAAATGTTTATTATTCTTACTTTTGTATGAACATACTTGTAAAAATTCAATTTATTATTAAAATACAAATCTCATGAAAAAAGCGTTAAAAATCAGTGGAATTATACTGGGAGTTATCCTCCTTTTATTGATTATCCTGCCCTTTGCATTTAAAGGAACCATCGTTAAAAAGATTAAAGAAGAAACCAACAAGAGTCTGAATGCGAAAATTGATTTCAACGATTTCGGATTGTCGTTGTTCAGAAGTTTTCCAAACTTTTCTATGAGCATGGAAGGACTTACTGTCGTTGGTGTTGATGATTTTCAGGGCGATACCCTGGCTTCTGTACCCAATTTGTACATTACCATCGATTTGATGAGTGTATTTAAAGGTTCAGAATATAAAATAAATAAAATACAGGCCGATGATGCCCGCATATTGCTTAAAGGTTTAAAGAACGGAAAAGTAAACTGGGACATCGTAAAGCCTGCTGATTCAACAAAACCTGTCGAAGCGGCACAACCCTCCAACTTTAAAATGGCTTTCCAGAAAATTCAGGTAAACAATGCACATATCGTTTATGATGATGCCGGACTTGGTTTTTACATGATGATGGATGGTGTAAATCATACTTCAAAAGGTGATATGACAGCTGATATCACAAGCCTTAAAACCAGCACCACCATCAAGCACCTGGATGTAGATTATGGTGGCATCAGGTATTTAAGCAAATCAGATGCCGACATACAACTCGATTTGGGAATGGATATGAAAAATATGAAATTTACTTTCGAAGAAAATACAAGCCGTTTGAATCAATTGTTTTTCCAGTTTGAAGGTTTCTTTACTATGCTCAAAGAAGGGGGCTATGATATGGATATTAAACTTAAAACCGATAAAACCGATTTTAAAAACATTTTATCCATGGTACCTGCTTTGTATGCCAAAGATTTTGATAAAATAGAATGCAAAGGAAAACTGGTTTTTGACGGATTTTTCAAAGGAATATATAAAGATTTGAATACATTGCCAGCTTTTGCCCTTAATTTACAGGTAATCAATGGTATGTTTAAATACCCCAGTTTACCAAAAGATGTAAATAATGTAAACATCGTTTGCAAAATTGATAACAAAGGAGGATCTGCTGACAATACAACGATTGATATATCCAATTTCCATATTGAATTAGCAGGAAATCCGCTTGATATGCGTTTGTTCCTCAGCACTCCTGTTTCTGACCCTGCACTAAACATGAATCTCAAAGGGGCATTGGATATGGCAAGCCTCAAACAAGTCTATCCTATGGAAGAAGGACAGGATTTAACCGGAAGTTTTAAAGCTGATGTTACGATGAAAGGAAAAATGTCTGCCATCAAACAGGAAAAATATAATGAATTTGTTGCCCAGGGATTTCTTGATTTACAAAACATGAAGTACAAAAGCAAAGATTTTGCACAAAATATTGATATCAAAGCTGCCCGCTTAAACTTCACACCTCAGTTTCTTGAATTGGCTCAGTTTGATTTGCTGATTGGTAAAAACGATTTTTCTGCCAAAGGAAAAATAGAAAATTATATTGCTTACTGGCTAAAGGGAGAAACCATTAAAGGAAGACTGGAAACAAAATCCACATATCTTAACCTTAACGACTTAATGGCAATGGCACCCAAAGACAGTACAGCCAAACCTGCTGCCAAAGAAGCCAATGCTCAGCCGATGTCGGTATTCAAAGTACCTGCCAATATCGATTTTTATATGAATGCTGTTTTTGCTAAATTGATCTATGATAAAATGGAAATGGAAAAAGTGAATGGTGTGATTGAAATTAAAGACGAAAAAGTTGCTATGAAAAATCTCAACATGAATATGTTGAATGGTAAAATGATGGTAACAGGTTTTTATACAACAAAAGTAATTGAAAAACCGGAAGCAGATTTTACGCTGGATATCAGCAATTTCGATATACAGAAAGCAATGAAAACTTTTGCTACCATGGGAAAAATGGTACCCATAGCCGAAAAAACCAGTGGTTCCTTTTCTACAAAATTCAAAATAAATACATTACTCGACAAGACGATGGGGCCTGTTACCAATAGCATGAAAGGTGGTGGAAATCTATCAACTTCTAAAATTGTAATTGAGAATTCAGAATCTTTGAATAAATTAGCAGACGCCATCAAATATGAAAAATTAAAGAAATTAAGTCTCGACAAATTAAATATAGCTTTTTTAATTGCTGATGGTAAAGTAATTACAAGTCCGTTTGACATTAAAATTGACAATGCCAAAGCAAAGGTATCAGGCTCAACCGGATTTGATGAAACTATAGATTATTTAATGAAAATGGAAATTCCCCGCAAAGATATGGGAGGTGCAGCCAATAGTATGCTGGAAGGTTTAGCCGGAAAAGCCAACGACAAAGGTGTAGGAATTAAACTCGCAGATATGGTCAAATTTGATGTCAGAATAGGTGGAACTTTCAAAAACCCTGTTATAAAAACCGGATTGAAAGAGACAAAAGACAATGTAGTAAACGATATTAAAGACAAAGCCAAGGAAGAATTTGATAAGAAAAAAGAAGAACTAACCAACAAAGCCAAGGAAGAAGCTGCGAAAGCCATTGCAGAAGCACAGAAAAAAGCCGATCAATTGGTAAGTGAAGCTCAGAAACAAGGCAATAACTTAAGATCCGAAGCCAAAAAAGCAGGCGATCAAATGGTTGCAGAAGCGGATGCACAAGCAAAAAAAATGGTGGATGGTGCATCTAATCCGATTGCTAAAATTGCTGCCAAAAAAGGTGCTGAAAAAATACATAACGAAGCCGTAAACAAAGCCAATAAGCTAAATACGGAAGCTGACCAGAAAGCCAATGATTTGGTAGCAAAAGCCAAAAGCCAGGGAGACCAGCTGATAAAGGCCGCTGAAGAAAAATCAAAATAATTCATCATAAATTCAATTTTCAGGAGACCTTGCCTATAAGGTCTCTTTTTTTATTCTATAATAACTGAATTTGTAATTCATAAAGGATGCAAATCCTTGTATTTTTCAGCATATTTGTTAAAATATTATTTTTTTAAACTTATTATTGAACAAAAAGGTTTTTTAAATTGTATTTTTGTATCATTATTATTCTAATATTCATTAAAAAAGAAAATCTATGAAAAAAATCATCCTTCTTCTGTTTGCAATATTATTCATAAAATTTGCAGCAAATGCACAAATTACAATTACACAAAGCGATATGCCTGTATTAAATATGACATTTACAGAAGTAATTGACACAAATTGCATTAATGTGAGTTTTGGAAATGCCGGAACTAATCAAACCTGGAATTTAACCAATATTGGAAGCAGCTTTCAGTCATTATCTTCCTGTGTTAGCCCTGCATCACGTCCGGGAGCAGCAAGTTTCCCTACGGCTACTATGGCTGTAGTTAAAGATGGAAGTCTGGATTCTTATCTTAAAGTAAGTGCAACAGCGCTTGAAATGCTTGGAATTAATGGTGACTTCGGAGCTCCTATTGGTGTTCAGTCAGCTATTTTTACTCCTGCGATGAAATACTTCCAATTACCATCTACTTATCAAACAGCTTTTACCGGTTCCTATACTTTTTAAATAAAAGCTGCCTTTGCACAACCTCCAATGGATTCAATTAAAATGACATTTTCTACTACTTATTCTTCAGCTATTGATGGATGGGGAGTTGTTTCAACACCTGCATTTGCCAATGTTAATAGTTTGCGTGAAAAAACCTCTTCAATTACAACGATAAGTAGTTTTATACACAATGGTCTTACCGGTTGGATTTCAGCTGGAACACCTGAGAAAGATTCCAATATTACTTATACCTGGATGTCGAATTTAAAGAAATATATGCTGGCCACTGTTGAAACTGATTGGTATGGTAATATAACTCAGGCAGGCTATTTGTTATCTACAGGTGTTGTAGGTATAGATGATAATGCTGTTATCTCCGACAGAGTAAGTGTTTACCCGAATCCGGCTTCTGATTATTTAAAAATCACAGGAATTGCTCAAAATACGATGGTACTTATTTTTGATGCCAATGGAAAGTTAGTATGCAATAAATTACTAACATCACGTCAGAATACATTAAATATTTCGGATTACATAAATGGAATGTATTTCTATCAGATTGTAGATATGTCAGGGCAGACAATAGATAAAGGCAAATTTGTTGTTAGCAGATAATTAAGTAATTTTAAAACTAAAAAAAAGGCTTGTCAGAATGAACTGACAAGCCTTTTTTTATTTAAAATATTGTTTAATCGACTAAAGTAACGGATCCTACTTTTTCGTATGAACCTTCATATCCATTGTCAATAAAAATATAATATACATAAACGCCTGATTGAACATATTCTCCATTAAATCGACCATCCCATCCCTCGTTAATATCATTTGTTTCGAATACTTTTTGACCCCAACGGTTATAAATTAAAAAATGATAGGTCTTTAAAAATTTAATCTCACCAATAGGTTTGAATACAGTATTTACCCCATAAGGAGAAAAAGAATTAGGGAAAAAAATCAAATTGCAATCCCTGACATTTTGTTTGACATTGGTATCAGCGGAACAAATCACATTATTTACAGATGTTTTCACCGTAACATTATAAACAGTTGTATTTAAAGGACTAACAGAAATTGTAGGTGTAATTTCACCGTTATTCCATCGATATGAACTACCACCGCTTGCAGTAATTGTAGTAGAAGAACCTTTGCAAATAGTATCTGATTCTAAACTGATGCCGGGAATAGGAAGAGGAGTTGTACTTACACTTATTGAGGCGGTATCAAAGCAATTATTAATATCGGTAACGCCAATGGTATACGTTGTTAATGGAAGGAGAGGACTTACTGTTATTGAAGGAGAAGTTTGGGCAGGTATGGTATTCCATACATAAGAAACACCTCCATTGGCAGTAAGCGTAGCATGACTTCCTTCACATATAGATGTATTACCTGTCAGCTGTATAATGGGTAAAGGGAAAACACTCACTGTAGATGTTGCAGAATCGATACAATTATTAATATCTTTCCCGACAACATTAAATACGGTATTATTGGCCGGACTCACTTTTATAGAATCACCCAATACACCATTGCTCCAGGTATAATTCAATGCACCATTGGCAATTAGCGTTGTAGTATCGTGCACACAAATACCAGGACTATTAACAGTAACTGTTGGGTTGGCATTTACTTTAATGGATGCGGTAGCAGTATCCTTACACCCTAAGGATGTACCTACCACAGAATAATTGGATGTAAAACCCGGACTTAGTTTTAATGAACTGTTGGTAAAATTCCCAGGTGTCCACAGATAAGAATTGGCACCGGATGCTGTTATAATAGCAGTATCACCTATACAAATAGTATCAGAAACAGCAACTACATTTGGTCTGGGCTTTACGACTGCAACAGTAGTGTTTTCAGAGCTTATATCTCCGCAACCAGCTACCAGTAAATAATAGGTGCCTGAATTAAGTGTGCTTGCATTGGGTATTTTAGGATTTTGCACAAAAGAAGTCCAGTTATTCGGTCCTGACCAGTTATACTGAACATTGGGAATAAGCCCGGCAGTTAATTTAAGGGTATCTCCCTGGCAAATAGGACCATTATTGGTAATATTAGGAGGAAGAATAACACCACTGGTACTTCCTGCACCGGGTTGCCCTGCATTGGTTTGTGAAAAAATAATATTTTGTGTAAGGTTAGAATAATTTGTAATGAGTAAAAGATAATATTTTCCTACTTGAGCATTAGGAATGTAACACCATTCCTCAAAACTAGCACTAAAACTACAATCTATCATATTTAAAGTAGGGTAATTTGGACTTGGACCAGCCGCCCAATGAGTTGGCGTAGGGGATCCTGCTGTCAGCTGAGCAGTACAGGGTGCTGTTGGTGAATTAAAAGGACCCCAGCAAGTAAAATCAACATCATAAGGTCCGGTTCCTTGCATGTAAATTTCAATATTTCCTTGTGTGCATACTTTCAGATAATACCAGGCAGGATTAGGAGTACTTCCTAAACATCCATAATTTGGACCTACTTCACCTTGTACAGATGGAGAACTTACGCCTGCAGGAAAATTATAGGTTGTCCCAGTACTAAAAGGTAGCGCTACATTACAAAAGTTCTGTGAATTTGCATTTATAATACCAGTAATAAATACAATTATTAAAAAAAGTTTTTTCATATTACCAGCTTATTTTGCTTCTTTATTTTTAAGAATATAATTATTCTTTTGTTCATTCGTATAATTGTTGTTTGCTGTATTTGTCATTTTCTTCATATCACCCATAAACGGACGATAATCTTTTACAGCATATTTCTTTGGAACAGCAATGATTGCTTCTCCTTTTTCAACATCATATTTCTTAATTTGTGTATGAAAAACATCCTGTTCTAAATAATAATTTTTAAAATATATTTTTTCAAATTCAGAAGGCAGTTGAGTTAGGTCAACCTTAAAATAATTGGTATCCCCTACTGTATGGGAAACCAAACAAAATGTTCCCCAGTAATCAGGTTTAGTTGTCTGAGTGGTTTTCTGTGCTTGCAGATTGCTCATTAGCATAACTGCAAATAGAAAAGCAAAAGTGATTATTTTATTCATTTTTATATATTGTTGATTTTATGTATTTTATTTACTTCCGGTTAATAAATTATTTTCAGAAATTCGACATACAAAAGTAAGACAAATATAGAAGCAAAATGGTTGCCTCAACTATTAATTTTTCACCAATTTACAGAAGATTGTTTTCTCATTGGTATAAATTTTTAAAAAATAAACATGCCTCGCTTGTTTCGATAAATTAACAGTAAGCAATTTTGGATTTGTCAATGGGTTGGTTTTACTGCTCATAATCATTTGACCATCAGAACTCAATACTTCGTAAGCATTTACTTTCATATTATCAGGTATATCAATATAAAAAACATCTTTACTTGGGTTGGGAGAAATTACAAAAGTACTCTTATCTGTTTCTTTGAGTCCTAAACTGCTGATATTTATTGGTATAGTTAGTGAATCATAACCACATTGGTTATAACTATATAAAGTAACATTATACATTCCCAGTGTGTCGTAATCGTGCCAGGGTTCAAATAAACTGCTGCTGCTGCCATCACCAAATCGCCAGTATGAACTATCACTGTTTAGGGTAAGATTAGAAAACACAACATTTTGATTAACTATCGAATATTGAAATGCAGGGACTGGTTTACTCCCAATTTGAATCTGAAGGTTGGCGAAATGAAATTGTTGTAAACTATCTAAAAGTGTTAATTGATATAACCCTGCATTGGCAGATGTGATATTACAAATTTGCGGATTTTGAACATTTGAACTAAAATTATTGGGTCCTGTCCACGAATATTGAGCATTCGGATAAGTTGGTGCGAACAATTTCAAAGTATCTCCAACACATAAGGGAGTATTGGAGCTAATATTTACAGTTAAATAGGGAGTACAACTTAAACTTCCAGCACCAGGCTGATTGATTCCATTTTGAGAAAATAAAATATTCTGTGGTAGATTTGAAAAATTTGTAATCATTAGAATATAAAATTGTCCAGTAATTGCATTAGGAATATAACACCATTCTTCAAAACTAGCATCAAAACTGCAATCAATCATGTTTACAGACGGGTAATTAGGAGAAGGTCCGGTTGCATGATGATTCGGCGTTGGAGAACCAGCTGTTAAGCTATTTATACAAGGCGAAGGTGATTGCATAGTTGCAAAAGGTCCCCAGCAAACAAAATCAATATCATAAGGCCCCGTACCTTGCATGTGAATTTCAATATTTCCACTGTTGGATACCAGCATATAAAACCATGCAGGATTGGGCTGGCTAACCATACAACCATAGTTAGGACCTGTTTGTGCGTTTCCGACATTAACACCAGCAGGATATATCACCATATTAGTATTACCAAAACATACAAACTGTGCATTGATACAGCTATTGTTTTGCGCTTCTGCAAAAACAAGCATTGATAAAAACATTAAGAAAGCGATTATTTTTTTCATAGTAATTTTATTATACAGGATAATATATTCAAATCAGATACTCAGCATCAAAGCGTCTCTAATGCGGTATACCTGGAATTAAATGCTACATAAGAGACTTAATTTAAATCCCGGTAATGTCTGATGCATTAAATAAAATCCATATTCACTTCTTTTAAAAAATTTTCTTCCAATAATCGGGCAATACGCCTAACCACAGTTCGTCTTATTTCTAATTCAACCGGCAGACTTGGATCCTGATGCGCAATATTGATACGTGTTCCAACCAGAAACTGAATTTTATCACTTTTTAGTAAGTATTTTACAATTAAATCGGCAGGACCTTTGCCTAATTTAGTTTGATTGGAATATGTACGTAACATTTCTGCAACTTTACTTAAGGTTAGTATCCCTTCTGTAATTAAATCAACACCTTCCATATAAGAAACAGGAGGCAAATCCGGATCCGTAAATTCGAAGCTATCTTTAATCTCTTTTCCAGTTTCTCTGGAAATTATATCGCTGGTTGTAGCACCGCATAGAATTTTGCTGCCATTAAAATTTCTAACAATATTTCCGTATTCAGTATCTTTGGTTTCATCATAAGGTGGTCCGGTACAAATTAACAATGAACGAGGTTCGCGGAAATAAATTACAGCACAACTTGTATCGTCTTTTGATTGGTAATTATCATTGATATGAGCCATGTTTACAACTTTAGCCGCTAAACGTTGTGCAGATATATAGCGGTCATTTTTCACCAAATCATGAGCAAATTCCTGAAAATGATCTCTTCCCCAACCAAATAAATATTTACCGGAACCTAATCCGGATTGAGTAATACCATCTGAACCAAAAATAATACGGTCTTCTTTTTGAGGTTTAAATTTACAGGTTAACAATTCTTTATTGGCATTTTTTACCGTATTCAAGTATACGCATGTCCATTCAGGTGTAAATACTTCAGTCCCACGCAAAATTATACATTGAGGATTATCATATTCGAGAATACTTACTTCACCATCCGCATCAATATCAATGATAGTAAAGGTGGAATAACTGATCTTACGTTCGCTACATACAGGAAGTGTATTCATGATAATTTCGGCTATTTTTCTTACATCCTTGTGTTCATCAGTAAAATTAACAGCCATAGTAGCAGTGAGCGTCGCTAATACATTTGCCTTAACGCCATGCCCCATACCATCAGAAAGTACAACGATGATACGGTTTTCTTCTTTCATTTTACGAGAAATAAAAACATCACCACATATCCGTTCACCATCATGATTCTTTTGTTGACAATTCACTTCGATGTGAAACTTAGTATCCATCTCGTTTAATTTTTCTTGGTTTTATAGGATTCAATAATTGAATTCAGCATCTTTTCAGTTTTTGCAGCACCTTCTCCCAATAAAAATCCGATTTGTTGAACAAGAGAAAGGTTGACATCAATCACTTCATTTACTCTGTTGATAACTTCTTCGCTTCTAACCTCAGGAGATAACATATCACGTACAATTGCCCCTACAATTTTATCTTTACGGATAGTAAATATGGAAACATTGAGCAATCCGTCTCCAAAATGAACATCTCTGTTTAATATATCTTCATTTTCACTCAAAACGTAGGAAAACATTTTATAAAACTGAACAGGCAGCAGTGTTTTAAGGTCTGCACCTACCAGACCAGGAATTATTTCATTAATTTCACGCGCATCAACACCCAAAATATTAATAAAGCTCTCATTAGACTGAACAATTTTTAAATTCTGATCAACGATTAAGACACCGGCATTCAACTTTTGCATCATGGTAGCTATCGTTTCAGAAGCTTCAACAGCTTTCTGTCTTTCTGATTTAGCAGCTTTTTCAGATATTTTTAAAGCTTCCTGAATTTTAGCGAGATTTTCGTTGCTCATTTTCAATGCTTTGATGTATTCCTGTTTGTTTTTCAAAGAAAATGTAATACACATATCTGGTTTGGCCAAACCTTTGGAAACAGAATAGGCAAAATCCCTGCATGATTTATAACCGCAGGCTTCACAACCAACGTTATCATCATAATCAGACTTTCCTATCACTTTTAAAACTTCCTGAATTTCTTCTTCTGTAGGTTCTGGCAAACGTTGATCGTCTGGTGTAAAACCTCTGCTGTAATCAAAATTTTTAAATTGTTCAACACTATTTTCCCAATCTGGTTTATTAAAATCAAGTAAGCGCTTATTTGCATAATCTGTTACCAATCTATGACGAATAAACTTTTTGCCTCCTCTTGAAGTTCCAGGCCCCATCAAACAACCTTCACAATAAAATAAATTAAAATGATGTTTGATAAAATCAATGCTTTTTTCAAACTGAGTAACGGCAGCCAAAATATTAGATTTACCTTCAGCAGTAAGTATAATTCCGGTAAGTAAATTTTCGTTAATATCAGCTGCCTGTAAAATGCCATTACTAATAGGAAACAAAGAGCCTTTATATCCTAATGGTGCATCAAAATCAGAAAACTCTAAATTGTTTTCTTTAATATTAAATTCTTCAAAAAGCTGACGAAGTTCGATAAATGTGAGTACTTCATCAACCTGTGACCATTCTTTATTGTTTTTAGTATCACTTTTAGCAGCAATGCAAGGTCCAATAAAAACAACTTTGATTTCTTCACCATAGATCTGACGTATAACCCTGGAAGTAGCAATCATGGGTGAAATAATGGGAGCTAAATTTTCAACCAATTCAGGATAAAATTTTTCAATCAAAGCTACAATGGGTGGACAAATAGAACTGATATAATACTTCCCTTTATAGTTTTCTATTAATTTAGCATATTCCTTTGCAATTAAATCCACACCAAAAGAAACTTCATTTACATAGTCAAATCCTAATTGCCTGATCATTTGAACAAATTTCCGATAATCGGTAATATCATCAAATTCTCCTGAAATACTCGGACCAACAATAGCAGCAACTTTCTCAGATGAAGCAAGAATTTTTTTAACTTCCTCACGAGAATCTCGATAAACAACAGCTTTTGGAGAGCACACATTCAGGCAGGCTCCACAACCTATACACCATTGATGATTTATTTCCGGAAAATCCTGATTATGTTTAACTTGTATTGCATTCACAGGACAAACCCTGACACAAGCATAACATACATTGCATTTTTCTTTTTTTATTTCAATTAAAGGAATATTCATAAACTTTATGTATCAATATCATCTTAAATCTTAACGACTTAACTTTAAATTTTTTACTAAGTTATTTAGTCTTTTTTATTTTAAAAACACTGTCAAGAATTTTAATTATATTATCACTATCTACACTTTCGTAGATTACATTATCTATTTTAGCAAAAGGACCTTTGTCGCATTTACCAAAACAAT